>NZ_JACYGY010000002.1:655572-803072 GCF_015221875.1 Dyadobacter subterraneus | reverse complement strand
GTGGTAACCCCGAAAGATCCCACGTTATCTTCTTAAACGAGTTTTTCTTACTCTTTTAGTTTATCTCATCATGTCAAAGAACAGTACCAATCAAACTTTCACTCTCACTTTTCGTTTCCGCTGTCTGCGATTGGGATTGCAAAGGTAGAAAAAATATTTCTGCGTGCAAATACAAGACAAGAAATATTTCATTTTTTTTGAAAGTTCTTTAAGTATTCAAACTATTCAAAAAAATTGTCCAATTATTCTTCCAAAAGGAAAGGATATTTGTAGTTTTCCGGCGAAACTAATGTCTCTTTAATTACACGAGGAGAAACCCAACGCAACAAGTTTAACACAGATCCCGCCTTATCATTTGTACCGGAAGCACGCGCTCCACCAAACGGCTGCTGGCCGACTACTGCCCCTGTTGGCTTATCATTGATATAAAAATTACCCGCAGCATTAACCAAATGTTCAGTCGCATACTGAATCGCATAACGATCCTGCGCAAACACAGCACCAGTCAAAGCATAAGGCGATGTTGAATCTACAATGGGGATTATCTCCTCGAACTTTTCAGCATCATATATATAAACTGTAAGCACAGGGCCAAAAATTTCATCACACATCGTAATATAATCCGGTTTTGAAGCCTTAATAATTGTCGGCTGGACAAAATATCCTTTACTCTTGTCAACGCCGCCTCCTGCTACAATTTCAGCTTCCTCAGGATTATTTTTCACACCGTCTATATAGGAAGCAATTTTGTCGAAGGATTTTTCATCTATTACTGCATTAACAAAGTTTCCGAAGTCCTCAACTCCGCCCATTTTTATTTCCGCCAGATCAGCCAGCATATATCCTTTAACTTCATCCCATAAATTAGAAGGTATATAAGCACGGGAAGCTGCTGAACATTTTTGTCCCTGGTATTCAAATGCACCGCGAATCAAACCTGTTGCCAAGGCCTTAGCGTTTGCAGATTTATGAGCCAATACAAAGTCTTTTCCGCCCGTTTCACCAACGATCCGAGGGAAGGTTTTATAAGATCCTATATTTTCACCAATCTCTTTCCAAATCGTCTGAAAAACCTTTGTGCTACCAGTAAAATGGATACCGGCAAAATCTGGATGTTTAAAAACAATATCCCCGGTAACCGGACCATCAGCCAATATCATATTAATCACGCCATCAGGAAGTCCAGCAGCCTTGAAAACTTTCATGATCACATTGGCTGCGTAAACCTGTGTAAAGGCAGGTTTCCAAAGCACTACATTTCCCATGAGCGCAGGCGCAGCCGGCAGGTTTCCTGCAATAGCTGTGAAATTGAAAGGTGTAATCGCAAAAATAAATCCTTCCAAAGGACGATACTCCATGCGATTCCAGACACCATCCGAAGAAACCGGTTGCTGTTTATATATATCCGTAAGGAAATTTACATTCAAACGAAGAAAATCTATAATCTCGCAAGCAGAATCTATCTCAGCCTGGTAAGCATTTTTGGATTGCCCCAACATCGTCGCTGCATTCAGTTCAGCACGGAAAGGACCAGCAATTAAATCAGCAGCTTTCAGGAAAATTGCTGCACGTTGTTCCCAATGCATCACAGCCCAGGTTTTACGCGCTTCCAGGGTTGAATCGATAGCCTTTTTTACATCTTCCGCACTTCCTTCATGAAAATATCCTAGTGTATGCTGATGATCATGAGGCGGAGAAATCCTCTTTTTATTTTGAGAAAATATCTCTTCACTACCTATGTATTGCGGAACGTCAATCTCCTTAGATCTTGCTTCTGCTAATGCTTTTTTTAATTCGCTTCTTTCCGGGCTTCCCGGAGCGTAACTTTTAACAGGCTCATTTTTTAGAGCCGGAACATTAAAAATTCCTTGTGACATCTATTCTATTAATTTGAAAATGAATCAATTATAATAAAGAAAAATAAACAGAAGCTAAACATTGTCTTTCTGGCACTCCTGGCCATTATATAATCTTTTTTATCCTTACTAGGTTCAAAATTTCTTCAAAGACAAAAATTAGGTTGTTAAAATAATACTTGTTTTAACAAGGCAAGTTATATACTTTTCTCAAATTACGCTTTTAAAAATATCTGACACGCAGGTATTTTGATTAAATTTGTGTTTTTTCAGTGCGACCTTATTTTTTATATAATGATATTTTATAGTACAAAAACTGCTTCTTTGAAAGCGTCACTTGAAGAAGCGGTGTTTAGAAGTTTACCTCCGGACAATGGCCTGTATATGCCGGAAAGTATTCCAAAAGTTTCCCAGGAATTTCTGGATACAATCGAAAAAAAATCATTTAAAGAAATCGCTGTCGAAATAACGAGCACTCTTTTAGGTGACGAAATTCCGAGGGAAGATATTGAAAAAATTATTGAAGGTGCTTACGATTTCGATGCACCTGTTGTAAAAATAACTCCCGATGATTACGTTCTGGAGCTTTTTCACGGGCCATCCATGGCGTTTAAAGACTTCGGCGCGCGCTTCATGGCCGCTTTGATGTCTTATTTTTTAGTGAAATCTCAAAAGGAAATTCAAATTCTGGTGGCAACTTCCGGAGATACCGGCGGCGCTGTCGCCCAGGGATTTTACAAAGTACCTGGAATTTCTGTTACCATTCTTTACCCGAGTGGTAAAGTAAGTGATATCCAGGAGAAACAGCTTACAACACTTGGGCACAATGTTACCGCACTGGAAATTGACGGAACATTTGATGATTGCCAGAAATTAGTGAAAGAAGCATTTTTAGATGATGAGCTTACATCAAAATTTAATTTGGCTTCTGCTAATTCTATCAATATTGCCAGACTTATTCCGCAATCCTTTTATTTTTTCGCGGCTTATGCGCAACTCAAAAATTTAGGTAAGCCATTAGTATTTTCTGTTCCAAGTGGAAATTTTGGAAATTTAAGTGCAGGGCTCCTTGCCTATCGTATGGGTTTGCCTGTCGAAAAATTTATTGCTTCAACAAATCTTAACAATTCTGTGCCAAGATATCTGGAGGAAGGTACATTTGAGCCACATGCATCGATTGAAACAATTTCTAACGCTATGGATGTAGGTAACCCAAGTAACTTCGTTCGGATGATCCGGTTTTTTGGAGATGACTGGAATTTGGTTAAAGAAAAAATTTCAGGATATTTTTTCAATGATGAGCAGACTCAGGAATCTATGCGGGAAGTTTTTGAAAATACTAACTACGTACTTTGTCCCCATACCGCAATCGCTTACAGAGGACTTGAAGAGTACCGAAAAATAAATGATGGAAATTTTACGGGAGTTTTCCTATCAACAGCACATCCGGCCAAATTTATTGACCTTGTTGAAGAAACTTTGGGAAAACCTGTTCAAATTCCGGAAAGGTTAAGAAAATTGCTTTCGATTGAAAAAACATCGATCAAATTAAAACCTAGTTATATCGACTTTAAAGCTTTGCTGATAAGTGAGTTAAGTATATAATTTTATATTTTCAACCGTCTGACGTTTTAATAAATGAATTGAAACGCATAGTGGGTGTCAAATTTTTAAATGTAAAAAGGAAGAGCAAGGCTAAAAATTAGCCTTGCTCTTCCTTTTTACATTTTTGAAAAATATTTTTAGTTGACCACGTCACCTCTTAACAAACGGAAACGTTTCCGCGATTCTGCAACATAAATACTTCCGGGATATTTTTCCATGAGCTCCTGATACAACTTCATCGCCTCATCTTTGTTGTTCAATTTTTCCTGATCAAGTTTTGCCATTGCGAATAAAGCATCGTCACCAAGTATGTCCACGCTGTATTTTGAATAAAGCAATTTCAAAGTCGCCATCGCTTGCTGGTTGCTATCGAGTTTCATGTAAGTCTTTGCGGTCAGCCAAAGAATTTCATCCGACAAACTATGGTTCTGATATTTTTGGAAAAGATGTTTCAGCGTATCAATAGCTTCGTATTTTTTATTTTGGAAAAGCAAAAGCTCCACAGCCGAATATTCTTTCATCGCTGTTTCGTTACTATCTAATCCTGTATTGTCCATTATAAGCAAGCCGAGTTCATTCGCGTCATTTGCAATTTCCCTGGATGTAGCTTTTTTCAAAATATCCAGTACATCTTTTGCGAGGGCAAAATCCCCTTTATAATAATGTAATTTGGCATTTCTTAGTTTTGCCTCGTAACCCAGCTGATCGTCTTTTTGAGATTTTTCAACCTGGGAATAAAGTAACGAAGCTTCCCAGGGTTCACCTTGTAACAAATAAATATCACCCAGATCCAGCTTACATTTGTCAACAAACATCTTATCGAGCTTTCCTGCCTCTATGGCCGACTGCATGATTTCAATTGCCTTTTTGAAATCGTCAAGATAAAAAGCATTTAAGGTAGCCATATTACGCAAAGCCTCGACCGTCCGGGCGTTTACACCAAGTTCATCAACCAGCTGCTGGTATTGTGCAAGTAATTTCTGAACCTCTGTGCGCTGAACCGGATATGTATTTTTGACCTGCTCTTCTCTTGAAAATATCGCCATACGCCGGGCCACCGGATATAGCTGACCTTTTGGATATTCTTTTACAAGATGATCAAATATCGCCGCTGCGTTCACATAATCATCATTCTGTAATGCGAGCATAGCAAGATTATAAAGCCTGCTTCCATTATATTTAAACCGTTTATCCAGGGCACGTTCCTGAATGAAAGCCTTATAAAAATCCTTTTTCTGAATCTGGTACCAGATCAGCATTTCATTATAAAAACCTTCATTCGGGAATTTCTGAATTTTATCATAAAGTACCTTCTCTAATAATGCCTGCTCCTTTTCATCCTTTGTGAAATCCTGAAGCATGTTCTGGACTACTTCTATATTCTGGTAGCGCGTACCATATGAAAGAAGCTCATCGATCATATTTTCCGGTTCATTAAGATCCCTGTAAACGCTTGCCATTTCAAGCTGAAATAAATCACTTCGCTTTGAAACCTCTCTTCCGTTTAACAAAGCATTTTTAGCCCATATTGGCTGGCTCATACTTCGGAATTCATCCGCTATATCTCGCTTCAGATCAATTCTTAAGCCCGAAGCAGCGATTGCCTGCTCATTTTTCTTTACAGCTTCCTGGGGCTTTCCCTGCGCCTCTAGCAGTGTTCCCCAATAGATATAATACCAGGCTGAATTAAATGCATCATTCTTGATTTGTTTTTTGAAAAATTGATCAGCCTCATTCCAGCCCTTTGTTTTAATAATACAGCTCGTGTAATTTTTGAGATAACCTTTTTCAAAACCGGTTTTAAGAAGTCCGGTATAATATGTAAGCGCTTTGGGGCAGTCATCTTTCTTGAAGTACTCCTCTGCCATCTCCTTTTCACTCTGCGCCCGGGCCGCCGACCCCGCCGCGCCGGAAATTAATATGTAGATAAATAACCACCTTAAACCCTTTTTCATAATAGATAAAAAAATTTCTTTTTTAATTATTATCATTCTCTAGCACTGTGGATATGTAGACAAACATGTTTTCCACTATAGATTAACATACTTATCCACATTTTGTGGATAAGTATTAGAGTTTATCCACTGTAGTTTTTATTATTATCAACATTTAACTAGTTGAATTACAATATAGGAAAATATTTATAGACATTAAGATGTGGGTAACTGATATCACTCCTTAGATTTAGTTATTCACAATCTCTGCAGTGTATTAACGTACTGTTAACTTCAATTTAGATGTGGATTATGCACTGGAGATCGAAATTTTGATTTTTATCCACATGACACATCGGTTATCCACATAATTGTTAACAAAATTTTGGTATTTACCCACAGAAAATCGAAGATATCAACATAGTTATCCACATAAAGTGTATAAGAAAAATCTACTACTTCAATGTGGACAAATCCAGATTGGTATCATTGATCTCAAAATTGGCTTTTATGAGAATTTTTTGAGGATAATAGAGAATTTTTTCGGGCTGCCTGTTCTTAACGACATTACCAGTATCCCATCTTCGGTTTTTGTTATCGTCAAGAATGATTCTTAGAAAATAATTTCCTTGAGGAATATGCCTGAAGGTATATGGCGAGCTGTAAAGGGATTGAAAAATTTTATATTGTTCATCAACGAGCTCGACGATATAGGATAACGTATCGGCATGAAGCACGGATCCCGAAAGAACGCCGAATTCATCTTCGTTTAAGACGGGATGTTTTATAAGCGTTTTTGCCAGTGTATCACCTTCAACACTGATGACACTACCTTTTGGAAAATCCCATTTTATAGTGTCCCTAGCCGTTGATTTTCCTGTTATTTTAAGGTTATTATGATATTTATTCCACGACAAACTAAGATCACTTAGTGGTTGTCTGGTTAGGCTATCGCTAATTAACTGGATCTTTTTATCATCCAGAAAACTTACGGGTTTGTTCCAATTCAGTTCATACGTGAAGTTTCTGCTAAGTGGTTTATTCTGGGCAGGTGCTGTGGTCATACCAAATGGATCTTTCTGTCTGTCCTTCCCTCTTTGTTGTTGGAAAGTTATTTTGATGGTATCCTGAGCAGAAACGCCTAATGAATCTGTAATGGTCATCCGGATTAAAGTAGTGTCAGGATGTGGCTGTACATTGAAAAATTTGAGCTGAAGATTGTTTTCAAGTATATAAGGAAGTGTATCCTTATTCATAAAAAGTACATCGGCAGTTTCAATACCTTTGTTAAAAACTACAGTGTAATTATTAACTTTTGGTATCGTTCGCTGTACCCGGAATGCGGTATTATCTGATAAGAATAGTCCGAGAGAATAGTTGGTAGAATCAGAACCTGCGTTAACAGGAGTATTGATAAAACCTACTCTTTCGTCCTTGGTATTATAGAGCATGTTCCGGTTTTTGTCGTCAATGGCAATCAATTTGTATGGTCTTATCTGGGTATTTTCGATTGAAAAGTGGCCGCTGCTATCGGTTCTGGAAAAGTAAAAGGGCTTTTGTTTGGCGATGTTTAATGTATCGCTAACATTGTACAAGCCAACTAAAGCGTCGAAAATTGGCTTGTTGGAACGTAGGTCTTTTATAGTCCCGTAAATCCGCCCGGAGTCAAGAGTTCCACCTGTACTGAAAACAAGTTTTAGATTTTTTGCAGGATTTTTCTCAGCATAATCTTTAATAGCATCTCCAAAGTTGAGTGTGTAAGTGGTACTGTCAACGAATTTTTTCTTAAAATTAAGCTCGATGGACTCTCCTTTTTGCTTGAAGCTATAGGGATTATCAGCCTCCGGAGTTATGATAAGTTTTTGGGTTATGTTATCTATAACGACATATTCATCAAAAAATAGGGAGATCTTGTTCCCCTTAAAATTAACCGTCCTGTTGGGTGGATCGCTTGATAACAAATTAGGTGGAATGATATCTTTTTTCCCTCCTGTCGGAGCTACCTGCTGTGCACATTTTGTTAAAATTATGAGGCAAACCGCGGCCAGGAAATATTTCTTTAGCATGGTAAAAATGTTAAATAAAAACCCCCAATATGCTTTGCTATATTGAGGGTTTCAGGGTTTTTAGAACTGATTAAATTTTTGAAATTACGTAGATCAAACTGGAAGTATTCAGACTTTTCGGATTACTAGAATTTCCTTTGATGTTGGATGTAATTCCTGTTTTTACGCTATCAAAAAGATTCGTTTTACCTTCTTTGTATTTTGTGCTAAGCATGCTTACATAGAACGAATCAAACCACATCGGATGAATCGTGTCGATCTTAAAATGGTGCTTTTTCATCAGTAAAGCCATCGAATCCTTTGTGAAATGATAAAGGTGCCGCGGCACATCATAGGCAGCCCAGAACTTGCTATAATTAGCAGCATCGGGTGACTGAGGATTGGGTACGGCAATGATTATTTTACCGTTGAGAGCCAAATGATTTGCCAACCAATCAACAGTTTCATTGAGCAAATGAACATGTTCAAGAACATGCCACATTGTAATTATATCATATGTTTTATTGGAAAGCGATAGGTCATTTATGGATTCATAAATGGAATCTCCAACTCTTTTACTTGCTATTTCTCTGGCTTGTGAATCTGGTTCCGTACCTGTAACTTGCCAACCTGCCTGTTTTGTAGCCTGTAAAAAATTGCCGGTGCCGCAGCCTATATCCAACAAATTGCCTTGTTTGGGAGCCAGATTATTAATCAGTTTTATCTTCTGGGAGATAGTAAAATTCCTCACAGAAGTATATATTCTGCTCATGAGATCCTTAGCATCATCATGGTGTGAAATATAATCCTGTGACTGATAATACGCTCCTATTTCTTCCACATCAGGGCGCGGATTTGTAAAAAGAAAGTAGCACGAATTACACTGCTGAATCGTAAATTCCTTTTTGGATACTGTGTAATCTTCAACATTCATGTAGTTATTGAAGCTGGTATTATTACAAACCGGGCATTTTTTTAATGTTTCTAATGGCATTTATCTTCCTATAAAGAGCATGAGTACAGAGATATCCGAAGGGCTGACGCCACTGATTCTTGAAGCCTGGCCAATGGTCGATGGCCTTGTTCGTTTAAGTTTTTCACGCCCTTCAAAAGACAAAGAAGTTACTCCGTCGTAATTAAAATTATCGATGATACTTAGATCTTCAAGGCGGTTCATTTTATCAACCAGCAGTTTTTCCTTTTCGATATAGCTGTCATATTTAACGTGAATTTCTGCCTGCTTAATTGTATCCTCACCATATTTTTCAAGTAAAGAAGCTATTAAAGGACTTGCCTCAGCAATTTTATCAATGGTTAACTGAGGCCGTTTCAGAAGCTGGGTAACAGAAGTTTTTTCACGAATTTGAGCTGATCCTACTTCTTCCAGTTTTTTATTTATTTCTTCAGGATATAATTTGTGGCTGTTGAATTCTGTAATAATCTCTTCAACCTGTTGTACTTTTTTCCTGACGTTATCTAATCTGTCCTGATCTGCCAATCCGATTTCGAATCCTTTTTCTGTAAGGCGAATATCAGCGTTGTCCTGGCGAAGTAGTGTTCTGTATTCGGCGCGGGAAGTAAACATTCTGTAAGGTTCTTCTGTCCCTTTATTGATTAAATCGTCAATCAAAACACCGATGTATGCTTCGGATCTTTTTAGAACAAATGGTTCAAGACTATGTACATTTCTGTGCGCATTGATTCCTGCCATCAAACCTTGACAAGCTGCTTCTTCATATCCGGTTGTCCCATTAATCTGTCCGGCAAAAAACAGGTTTTTTACACGATGCGTTTCAAGCGTAGACTTCAACTGTGTTGGTGGAAAATAGTCGTATTCTATTGCATATCCTGGACGGAACATTTTTACATTCTCAAATCCGGGAATTTTTTTCAGTGCAGCATATTGTACATCTTCAGGCAAAGAAGTTGAGAAACCGTTCACATAAACTTCAACAGTATCCCACCCTTCCGGTTCTACGAAAATCTGGTGACGATCTTTGTCAGCGAATCGATTGATTTTGTCTTCTACGGATGGACAGTAACGTGGACCAAGCCCTTTGATTCTTCCAGAGAACATGGGTGATTTTTCAAATCCGGTTCTTAGAATTTCGTGGACTTCGTTGTTGGTGTATGTAATCCAGCAGCTTCTTTGCTTGGTTAATTTTTTAGTGTCCTTATAAGAAAACTTGGATGGATTTTCATCACCTGGTTGTTCTTCCATTTTTGAATAATCCAATGAGCGTCCGTCAACTCTTGGTGGTGTTCCGGTTTTCATGCGTCCGGATTCGAAGCCCAAAGTTTTCAATTGTTCGGTAATTCCGGTAGCAGCTTTTTCACCAGTTCTTCCTCCACCAAAATTTTTCTCACCGATGTGAATTAAGCCATTTAAAAATGTCCCGTTGGTCAATACTACGGATTTGGATTTTATTTCAATTCCCAGGCTTGTCGTCACACCACAGACTTTCTCTCCATCCAGTAAAATTCCCTTAACAGTATCCTGCCAAAAATCTACGTTCGGATTATTTTCCAAAACGCTCCTCCATTCATTGGCAAACATCATCCGGTCGCTCTGACATCTTGGGCTCCACATGGCAGGACCCTTTGATAAATTAAGCATCCGAAACTGGATCATTGTTTTATCACTAACGATTCCGGACTGTCCGCCAAGTGCATCGATCTCCCTCACGATTTGTCCTTTGGCCACACCACCCATGGCAGGGTTGCAGGACATTTGAGCGATGGTATGCATATTCATTGTAATGAGTAAAACGGAGGAACCCATGGTTGCTGCCGAAGCTGCTGCTTCGCAACCGGCGTGTCCCGCTCCAACTACTATTACATCATATTCCTGAAACATAATTTTTGTTTTTCTCTTATTTGATGTGAAACAGAAAAGTTGAAATTTCTGAAATGTTCCACGTGGAAATGTTTTTTAAAATAGAAGAAGACACTCATCTTCCTTTGCACGCATCTGTAATTTTAATTCCTCACTTGCATCTGTGTAATTCATTAAGTGTAAAAGCCCATGAATCAATACTCTGCGCATTTCTACTTCGAAATCTGCACCAAATGTCTCTGCATTTTCTTTTACACGATCAACGCTGATATAAATATCACTTTCAATTTTTCCTTCATCCTCACTATTATCAAACGTAATGATGTCCGTGTAATAATCGTGATCGAGATACTGTTTATTAATTTCTAATAAGTATTCATCGCTACAAAAGATGTAATTCAAAGAAACTAAATCATAACCCTCTGACTCAGAGATTGTTTTAATCCATTTAGACGTTTTTTGAGGAAAAGGGAGTTTGAAATCAATCTCTTCCGAGAAAAATTTAAGCATACTAATATTCAGAATTGACTGTAAAATAACTAGTTACAAGAATTGTCACTCAAAGTTGATCTAACAACCTTAAAGCAAATTTGTTGTAAAGGTAGTAAGTATCTAAATACAATTTGTTTAAGTGCCTGATTCGTGCTGTATTTAACCTATTTTAAGAATTGATGTCAATTCATAAAATAGGTTTTGACATAACACTTGTAGTGCTTAATCAGTTCTTGGACTGATATTTACGGAAGTAATTATCAACCTCCCGCTTGTAAAAAGGAGAAAATGTAGGCGGTATTGTGCGCAGTAATTCAGTTTGTTTCTCTTTTTCCTGAACATATTTTTCAAAAGCAGCTGGCGGATTCCTTGGCAATTGTTTCGCGGTTTGCGCTTTACGTTGCTCATCCTCATCCTGTTCCTTCATTGCTTTTTCAGATTCAAGCAAACGCGTAGTAATTTCTTTATTACGTTTCATCAGTTCAGGAGTCACACGTTTGTTGACCAGATCCGTTTCCGTCTCATCCATTTTTTCAATAATATCCTGAAGCTCAGTTCCCATCGATTTTCCGGCTTCTGTGCCTTTTTGCTGATCTTTAAGTGCCTGGACCATTTTACGAATCATCGCTTGCTGAGCCGCCATTCTGGCCAGTTGCTCGGACGAATTTCCCTGCCCCTCTTTTCCTTGTCCTAACTGCTTGATCTGTCCATTCAGTTTTTCCTGCATTTCGCCCATGCCCGGCTGCTCACCCTTTTTACCTTTTTTTCCTTTACCCTGGCCCGGCATTGCCATCGCCATTTGCTGCTGCATCTGTTTAAAAACATCGCTGAGCATCAAAGCAAGATTGTTCATGGATGTCATTGCAAATTGTTGTTTGGACGTCGCTACGCTAAGGTTTCGATCCTTTATGCTTTTTACACTTTCGTCCATATACATTTTCATATCGTTCAATTCACGTGTGATGAACGACTGAATTTGCACAACACGGTTTGCCAAAGCATACAAACTATCCTCAACAACTTTTGCATCATCTTTTAATTTCAGTTGCTGCTGACCCAATTTTACAAAGCGCGGATCCTGCAAATTCACGCCACGAA
Source organism: Dyadobacter subterraneus (assembly GCF_015221875.1). Taxonomy (NCBI): domain Bacteria; kingdom Pseudomonadati; phylum Bacteroidota; class Cytophagia; order Cytophagales; family Spirosomataceae; genus Dyadobacter; species Dyadobacter subterraneus. Next base: position 791,206 of record NZ_JACYGY010000002.1, on the reverse strand, counting down.
AATCTTTCATCAGTTTTTCCTGATCAAAAGACAAAGTGATCAGATTTTCAAGAATATCGCGCATCGCATCCATATCTTCCTGCATCTGTTCCATCTCGGCAGCATCCATTGCTTCTGACATTGCTTTGGATATATTTTTCATTGCCTTGGAAGCCTTTTTCTGAGCTTCTGAGGCCTTCGAGTTTTGTTGCTTACTCAATTTATCTTTACTCTCATTCATCTGCTCAGAAGCGCTTTTTTGCTCCTCTTCCTTAGAATCAATAGGCTTTTCCAGCTCTTTGCTCAGCTCCTCAATTTCTTTGATATCTTCCTTTGCTTTTTCAAAATCTTCCTGAATTTTTTCCTGATCTTTTTTCAGGTCCTCAGTCTTGCCTTTTTTATCTTCTGAACTTTTATTCTTGTCATTTTCCTGAGATTTTTCGGAAAGTTTGTCTTCCTTATCTGCAAGATCGTCAAGCTTATTGACGAGCTTTTCCATTTTCTGTTCCATCTGCATCTGCTTGAAAAGCTTCATGGTGCGCTCCAGTTCCTTTTCAAGGTTATGCTCTTTGTTTTTCAACTTTTCCATCATGCTCGACATCCGTTCACTTTTCTTTTGTTCGAGCAGTTTTTGTAATTCCTTATACAGCTTATCCGTATCGTTGTCCATCAAATCTTTCATCAACTTTTCAAGCTGATCCATTTTTTGCTGAAGCTCCGGACTTTTCTGATCAAATTGTTTCGACTTCTCATTCGTGCTTTGATTTTTTTCTTGTAGAGACTGCAATTCTTTCATCAGCTCTTCACGCTTTTTCAAAACATCTTCAATCTGTTTCTTTTCCTTGAAATCAAGTTCCTTATTACTTTTTAAACGTTCGTCCAGCGCAGTCAGATCTTTTTCAAGGCTTTGCGCTTTTTTCATAGCGGACTCAATTTGATTTTGAGTTTCCTGTTCCGATTTTTTGATATCAGCTTCAAGCTGATCTTTGGATGGAACAGTAAATTGAATAGACCTGGAACGGGCACTTTTTGCGCCGTTTACGCCATCGTTATCCCAAACCTGGGCGTAGTATTCAATTTTATCTCCTGGAGCGAGTTTAAGACTATCTACATACCACTGGAAATAGAAACTCTGCGTGTTTACTGTTTTATTAAATGGAATTGGAATGCTTTTCGGAGCCGATCCTTTTTTATCGTTTTCACGCTGGATGGAATAAAATAATTTCAATTGGGAAAATCCGTAATCATCGTTGATCGAACCACCTAAAACCAAATAGTTGAACAGCGTTGTATCCTGAAAATTTTCAATAGAAAGAACCGGAAATTTGTCGGGAATCACATTGATATAATATCCGATTTTGTCAGAATTAACAGCCTCATCATTTTTTAACTGAATCTGATATTGAGCAGATTTCCGTACGGACCGTTTTACAACCTGAAAACCTTCATCTTCTTTTTCAGCAGCTTTATACAAAAGAGAATCATTTTCAAAGCGTATGCTGAGTGATTTTGTGGAATTGGTATTGAAGTTCCATTCAATGGTTGTACCCTCGGGAACGGACAAATTTCCTACGTTACTAAGTCCTTCGGAAGGTTTATTCAGATAAGCAGGGTAATGAAGATTAACGTCAAATGAAAGCAGGGACGGACGCTCGATTACGTCAATCTTATAATCATCAGAAATAAAACCGGCAGCTTCAAATGAAAATGCAACTTCCCGCTGGATATTTTTAAATACAAACGAATAATGCTGATTTCCTTCCTGAGTCAATTTAAACCTGCTGCCATTTTGAACCAGATAAACATCCTGAGGCAAAGCCTCTCCTTTTAAAGCCAGTTTCAATGTGAAATCTTCATTCCTGAATGCTTTCAGATTTTTGTTTTGAAGTTGAAATGAAAAAGGAGCGTAAGTATAATTCTTCCGGAAATGAATTATTCGTTCAGAACTTGAAGTAAAAAATGACGGATTAAAAAGCAGAATTACTCCAATAGCCGCAAGGGGATATATGGCATATTTGATACGTTTCTTATTTTCATTAAAACGTATGGCGTCCGTAAATTTTACAATTAAAAGCTGACCGGATTTTTGCTGAATACTGGCTTCGATAAGATCCGACTGACTTCCGGAAAGATTTTTAAGTTGAAGCGTATTCAATAATTTATCACCGACTTCGGGAAAATATTGTCCGATTTGCAAAGCGGCATCTTCATCAGATATTGGTTTTTTCAATCCCAGCAAATGAATAAGCGGTTGAATAACCCATTGAAAAAACGAAAACAGAAGAACCGCCAGAAATCCAAAAAACAGCATACCACGAACGCCCGAGCTGAAACGTCCGAAATATTCAAGCGTATTGAACAACAGGTAGACAGTCAAAAGCAGAGCAGCTGAAAAGATCGCTCCTTTCAAAAGTTTATTTTGATAGTACTTCTGCCGATATTCCTGAATACGAAGGAGAAGACCTTCCATTACTGGTGTAAAAGCCGCCATATAGTTGAGAATCTAATGATTACTATGGTAACGATTTTACAAAGTAAAAAGTACTCATTTCCACGCTGACCATAGAGCGGACTAATATATATATTTTAATGGAGTTTTTCAAGAAGCCGATTGTCTGATATTGATTTGACAAGGCCTGAAACAGCGACTTTTTTTAGGAGATTTTAAATTGAAAAATGCTAACAATCAGCGAGAAGCCGATTATTAGCATTTTCTATGACCTGAATATTGCAAATTTGTCAGGCGTCTAGCGCAACAGGTTCAGGATTTTTAACATCCCTCACGAAATTGCGAACGTCATTTTCAAGATCTTTGGTTTCCTGTAAAACTCTGATAAATGCACTTCCAATAATGGCACCATTCGCATAATCACAAGCTTTCAGATAGGTTGCATTATCTTTAATCCCGAAACCAATCAGACGGGGATTACGCAAATTCATCGCATTGATCCGGTTGAAATAAGATTCCATGTCTGTACTCACACCACTTTTTGAGCCGGTTACGCTCGCCGATGAAACAGTGTAAATAAATCCGTCACTGGCGGTATCAATCTGGAGAATGCGCGCTTCCGATGTCTGAGGTGTTACCAGAAAAATATTCAAAATTCCGTAAGCGTCAAAGGTTGATTTATATTCGTTTAAATACACGTCCATCGGCATATCCGGCAAAATAAGTCCGTCAACACCAACTTCGGCACATTTCTTACAGAAGTTTTCAATCCCAAATTGTAATACAGGATTGATATAACCCATCAATAAAATCGGAAGCGAAACGGTTGAGCGAATTCCTTCAAGCTGCTCAAAAAGTACCTTAACAGTCATTCCGTTTTCGAGCGCCTGATCATTACTTTTTTGAATGGTCTCACCATCCGCAACAGGATCAGAATAGGGCATTCCGATTTCAACCAAATCGGCACCGCCTTCTTCCAGCGCTTTTAAAACCTTTGTAGTATCATTCAAAGCAGGAAATCCGGCAGTGAAATAGACATTCAAAAGTCCTGCATCAGGTTTTGTTTTAAAAAGATTTGTTATTCTATTCATTATTCTTGTGTCCAGTAATCAATTACTAAAACTTTATCCAAATGCGGTTCTAAAACTTTTACAAAAGCCTTGTGTTCAGGATGAGGAAGGTAAGCTGCACGTCCTTCTTCGCTGTCAAAGGAAACAAAGAACATATGTGTAAAACCTTGGTTAAGTCCTTCGGGGCTATTATTTGTTCCCCACTCAAAACCTTTTACTTCCTTAACTTTTGAAGGAAGTTTGCGGAATGCATCTTCAACTTCTTTTACTTGTGCCGGTGTGGCAGAATCCTTAAATTTAAATAATACGGCGTGACGAAGCATTTTTTTTGGAGCTGTTTTTTTATCAGAATTAGCATAAGCGATGGTTCCAAAAAGCAGAAAACCAACAAGGAAAAGAGAGATGTATTTCATTATGAACAGGTTTGATATTAGGTGATATAAAAAGTTAAGCAATGTAAAATTAATAATTTGAATTTAACGAAGCAGGAATTATTCCGGCAACAAGCTTATAATGCCGACCGTTGAAATTTATACCTATCGAAACACATAAATATAAACTTTTAACGATCTTTAAAATCTTGGGATTGTTCCTGTACAACTGTAAAAATACAGGATCGGTTACCGGAAAATCATACTGCGTTTCGTTATGCGTAAATTGTAAACGGATCTTTTTTTTATCAGGATTTTCAATATCATTCTTTTCAATTACTTCAAATTTACTAACATTGATCAAAACCAAGGAGTGGTCAAGAAGGGCTGCTTCATCTACGGAAAGCGACGTTCCCCAGTTGCCAAATAAATAATATCGGTTGTCACATAGTGTATCCAGTATATCTTTATCAAATCTTCCCACTACTTTTAGATACTCATCTTTAAAAAAAATATTTTCCGACTGATAGGATGGTTTTGGAGGAAATCCGGTCAATTCTATTTCTACAATATCCAGCAATGTTATATGCGAAACCCAGTGTGTATACACTTTTCCATGTTGGGTTTTACAAATCGGTCGTATCCATTTCGGGCCATTTATTTCAATGATAGGCTCATTGTTATTGTTTAGCTGGATGCCTGCCAGGCACCTTCCCCCTTCCTTGATGGAATTGGCTAAACAGACAAAACGAATTGTCATTTAACCTTGTTCAGATCAAATGGGTTATCCGGATATTATTTCTTACCTGCTGTAAATATTCAGCGAGTAACCTACGATGACATTTCTCAGGTTTGTGTTCGCTGCACAACAGACAAGTTTCGTGAAGTTTTTCAATATTTATTTTTTGAGCAATTTTCCTTGTGTCGAGTAAATTGAGGTATTCCGTTTCGTATTCCGGCCAGGTAAGTTTTTTAGTTCTGTAAAGCGATAAAATCTCTTTTGTCGGGGCAAAATCAATGTTATGCTCGTAGGACATGTTGCCAATTTCTCCGGCAAAATATTTAAGATCGGTTCCTTTTGCGAAACCTGATAGTTGTGAAACATTGTTAATTCTGGTATCGATAAGTCGCTTTACGCCAGAATCCTTCAACAGTGTGAAGAATGTTTCCGCTGGTTTTTTGGTAAAACCAATGGTGTATAGATGAATCATAAATTTTCTTCTGTATTGTGTGTGTATGGAGAAAATGCAATCTCCTGATTTTTTAAACGGTAAGCGGCCTTGATCTGATCCACGATTGTTATATCGGGTTCAAAAACAGTAGGAACGGGTAGTTTTTTATAAAACTTTTTGACAAGAGCATTTTCCAACTGGGCGTTCGTAGCGAGGGATTTATCTTTCAGAATATGATTTATTTCAAAGCCTGAATCTGATAAAGCTACGGACACCATCGAAAATCTGTGGCAATCCAGTGGTTCTGCTTCTGAGCACATCAAGGAAATGACATATCCTTTATCATAACCCTGAATAAGTCGTTGGACACCTTTTTTAAAAGAATTTGAATTTCTGACCTTTTCAAAATCGACTTTGCCGTTCTCATCGAGCAATTCCGGCTCTGTATGCCTCGCCCCGAATTCTTTTGAAAAATGAAGATATTGTATGCCGTTTTTATTCAAAAAAGCGGCGAGAGGTTCCTTATTGAACTGAGGACTATAAGCACTTGCCGCAACGCTTCTGACGTCGATGAGGCAAGTGATTTTATATTCTTTTAGCAGTTCAAGGAAATAATCTGGTGGGTGGCTGGAATGACCAACCGTAAATAGCGTGCGTGTGTTCATTTACAATCGATGGTAATGATTAAAATACTATCATGATTGCGTTGAGTATAACTAATTTCTATGCTGAGCAGTTAAGGCATTCCCCTTCGTCACTGAATTTCAGACGGTCAAATTCTCCTAATTGTTCCTTTAATTCCAGGATTTCATCTTCGATTTCACATCTTTCAAATAAAGACAGTTCTCCCGAATTTACTTTTCTTTCCAGCTCTTGAACTTTCAGGCGCATTTCAAAAACTTCTGGTAATGCTAATGTAGCCATTTTGATAATGTTTAAATTTTATAAAAACAGATCGTACCATATAACAGAAACTGATGGCTAAAAGCTAATAGCCATCAGCTTTTCAATCAATATATTTCATATAAGTTGACATATCCTTATCACCTCTTCCCGAAAGATTCACTACAACAGTTTCATTCAATCCGGCACCTAAACGGCCTAAAACGGCCAATGCATGGGATGATTCAAGCGCAGGGATAATACCTTCCATACGGGTTAGTTCAAAGGCAGCCTTTACTGCTTCTTCATCCGTTGCAGATAAAAAAGTACCTCTGCCGCTATCATAAAGATAAGCATGCTGAGGACCGATTCCTGGATAATCCAAACCGGCTGAAATGGAATAAGGTTCTACCACCTGACCATCGGTTGTCTGCATTAAAATGGTACGGCTGCCGTGCAAAACACCAGGAGTTCCCAAAGCCGTTGTTGCCGCAGAATGACCGCTTGTAAGACCTTGTCCCGCCGCTTCAACCGCAACAAGTTTAACATCAAGATCATCCAGATAATTGTAAAAAGCACCGGCAGCATTACTTCCTCCACCTACGCAGGCTATTACATAATCAGGATTTTGTTTTCCGGTTTGTTCTTTCAACTGCCATTTCATTTCCTGAGAAATAATAGACTGAAAACGGGCCACCATATCCGGATAAGGATGAGGACCTACAACCGAACCGATGATATAATGCGTATCAACCGGATTATTGATCCAGTGGCGCATTGCTTCATTTGTTGCGTCTTTTAAAGTTTTCGATCCGCAGGTTGCAGCTCTTACTTCCGCTCCAAGCATTTTCATACGGGCAACATTTGGAGCCTGACGTTCGATATCAAGTTCGCCCATGTACACAATGCATTCAATATCCATCAGAGCACAAACCGTGGCAGTAGCTACACCGTGCTGTCCTGCACCGGTTTCTGCCACTACACGCTGTTTTCCCAGCCGCTTTGCCAGAAGTATCTGTCCAATGGTATTATTGACTTTGTGAGCACCTGTATGGCACAGATCTTCTCTCTTCAAAAATATATTTGTCTGATATTTTTCAGAAAGACGATTGGCGCGGTACAACGGTGTGGGCCTGCCAACGTAGTTTTTTAACAAATCATTATACTCTTCCTGGAAAGATGGTTCTGCAATAATCTGTAAATAATTATTGCGCAATTCTTCCACGTTTGGATAAAGCATTTCAGGAATAAATGCACCTCCAAAAGTCCCGTAATATCCCTGGCTATTCGCCTGGTAAGATTTCTTTTCTACTACTGCTTCCATAATCTATGCTTGCGCCTCCTCTCCTTTTTTTACTCTGACTTTATCAAAAAGTTCTTTCAATTTTGAAATATCCTTAACACCAGGTTCTGTTTCAACCATGCTGTTTACATCAATCCCGTAAATCGGCATTGATTTTGACAAAGCGATTACTTCATCTATATTTTCAAGCCCGATTCCGCCGCTCAAAAAGAATGGCTTTTCATTATCGTATTTTCTAAGCAGGCTCCAGTCAAAAGTTTTTCCATTTCCGCCGGGAGCATCTCCTTTTGTATCAAACAAAAACATATCACAAAATGATTTGTAATTGTTTAACATGGCGAAATTAAACTGGTCATGAATTGAAAATGCTTTAATAATATTCACCCCTTTTTGGCGAATGCTGCGACACATATCCGGCAACTCATTTCCGTGCAGCTGGGCGTATTGTAAATCGTATTTCTTTACTGTGTCAAGAATATAACCCGGACTTGCATTGACAAATACACCCACTTTTTTAATATTATTGGGTATACTTTTTACATAGTTCGGGTCAAGGTCATTACCTACAAAACGTGGCGATTTCTCGGAAAAAATAAAGCCAATGAAATTAGGCTGTAATTCAACCAATTCTTCGATATTACCTTGCTGGCGCATTCCGCAAACTTTTACTTTCATACAACGTGAGGGTTTCTGTTACTAATTTGGGATAAATTATTTTGCAGATCCGCCAGTGCGGCTCCCGGATTTGCTGTTTTCATGAATGTTTCTCCGATTAAAAAACCTTTGTATCCATGATTATATAAATGTAAAATAGTTTCTGCATCACTCAGCCCGCTCTCTGATATCTTGACAAAAGAACCGGGAATTTGTTCGCTTAATTCAATTGATGTTTCGATAGATGTTTCAAAAGTTTTAAGATTCCGGTTATTGACGCCGACGATGTCAATATGGTCACACAAACTTTGTGCCAATTCTTCTGAATTGTGTACTTCCAAAAGAACTTCCAGTCCAAGATCGTGTGCCTTTTTACTAAGCGACTCAACCTCTGATGGTTCCAGACAGGCAGCAATTAAAAGAATTATATCTGCCCCAATTGATTTTGCTTCAAAAAGCTGGTATTCGTCCACGATGAAATCTTTACGAAGCATCGGGATATTTGGATTTGCTTTACGTGCTCTTAAAAAATCATCAAACGAACCGCCAAAAAAATCAATATCAGTCAAAACAGATAAAGCCGCGGCGCCGGCAGCAACGTAATCTGCTGTTACTACTTCGGGTAAAACATCACCATTGATAATTCCTTTGGATGGTGATTTACGCTTGAATTCTGAAATTATTTTGGGTGTTGCAGCAATTTTTAAAGCATCAGAAAGCGAAACAGAAGTACGGGAAAACAATACCTCTTTTTCCAGATCAGAAATGCTTTTAATTTTTTTTGACGCTTCTACTTCAACCAGTTTACGCGCAACAATTTTTTCTAATATATTCATCATTCTTTAAAAATATCGGCAACACTTAATTCAAAATCAGGAAAAACATGACTTGTGATAACATCTGCCGTCGTGAACGGGTGCAATCCAATATATTTTCCTTCCTCGTTTAATATATATACAAAAATGGTTTCAGTAGTCGGCTCGGCGATCCAGTATTCCTTCACTCCATTTTCCTGGTAAACTTCAAATTTGTTTTTCATTTCCACCTGAGAATTTCCAGGGGATAGAATTTCAATAATCCAGTCAGGTGCACCAATGCAGCCTTTATCATCCAGCTTGGCAGAATCACAAATGACACAAATATCAGGCTGAACTACGGTATAGATTTTATTTGTGTTATCACTTTTTCTTGGCGTAAGACGAACATCAAATGGTGCATGATAAACCTGACAAGTTTTATTATCTAAAAAGTTAAACAGTTTAGCATGGAAACGTCCGGAAATTTTTTGATGCCTTCTGGCCGGTGCCGGCGACATTTTAAATATTTTTCCTTTGATCAACTCCACACGCTCTTCAAACTGCCATTTTAAATAATCGGCATAGCTGTAAGTTTCGTTTAAATCGAGTTGATCCAGGCTTGTTATCATATCGCTACCAACTTTTTAAAACTGTTCAACGCTTTTTTACTTTCAAGCGATTCACGTGCCGTTGCCACTGCGTCAAGTAATGATAATTTTGGATTGGCGCAATGTAAAGCAAGTGCAGAATTAGCCAATACAGCCTGTTTTTGGGCTGAGGTAGCTTCATTATTCAACACATTCATGAAAATTTTTGCTGAGGCTTCAACGGTTTCTCCTCCGGAAAGTTCGGAGGCGCGCAATGTATCCAATCCTAAGTGGGAAGGAGTCAGAACTTGCTCTGTATGAGCTGTTATGATTTTGAATGCACCTGTTAATGACACTTCGTCGTAACCGTCTAAGGCGTGAACAACCAGAAACTGTTTATCAGTCTGTTGGTAAAGATAAGCAAAAAGTCGTGCTAATTCAAGACTAAAAACACCAACAAGCTGCTTTCCTGGTGAGGCAGGATTTACCATCGGGCCAAGCATATTGAAGAATGTTTTTATACCTAATTCTTTACGAACCGGTGCCACATTTTTCATGGCCGGGTGAAACAAAGGCGCGTGAAGAAAACAAACGCCTGATTCACTGATCTGGCGTTCAAGAATGGATTTATCATTGGTAAACTTCGCTCCCAGAAATTCAAGAATTGTGGAAGAACCGCAAAGAGAAGAAACGCCGTGATTACCATGTTTGGCAACATTCTGGCCTGCTCCTGCTATAACAAAACAGGAAAGTGTAGAAATATTGAACGTATCTTTTCCGTCGCCGCCTGTTCCGCAAACATCAATAGGATCAAAAGAGGAAAGATCAACCGGTAAACATAATTCCAGCATCGCATCACGGAAACCTTCCAACTCTTCCACTGTGATACTGCGCATGGCGTAAATGGTAAGAAAAGAAGCTATTTCTGAATTGGTATACTTTCCGGTACTGATGCCAATCAATACTTCCTTAGCCTGATCTTTACTTAAAACTTTGTATTCAAATAACTGCCCAAGAATATTTTTCATGATTTCAAACGCTTCGCGGCGCCCTGCCTTTGTATTCTTTAAATAATTAAAAACGATGAATTAGATGTTTAACCAATTTTGAAGCATAGCTTTTCCGTGATCCGTAAGAACAGATTCCGGATGAAACTGAACACCTTTTACATCGTAGGTTTTGTGAGAAAGCGCCATAACCCTTCCCTTTTCATCTAATGCGGTAATCGCTAAATCATCCGTAAAAGTTTCAGGCATCACAGTCCAGGAATGGTATCTTCCCACCTGGATTTCTGTGGGCAGACCAAGAAAAATACGTTCGTCAGGATCTGTAACAATGGCTTTATCACTTATTCCATGTAAAACATCCGTCATATTTTCGAGTGTAGCGCCATATACTTCACCAATAGCCTGGTGGCCGAGGCAAATTCCGAGAATGCTTTTGGTAGGACCGTATTCACGGATTAAATCCTGCATAATACCAGCTTCCGAAGGTATTCCCGGACCTGGGGAAAGTAAGATTTTGTCATAATTTGCGACTTCTTCCAATGTGATCTTATCATTCCGGAATATATCTACCTCACCATGAAGTTCGCGCAGAATATAAACCAGATTGTAAGTGAAAGAATCGTAATTATCTAAAACAAGTATTTTCATCTGAAAGTGGTATTAATATTAGATGTAAAGTTTTGGGTCTTAAAAGTAAATCAAACGGAAACTTTATAATCGAGTTTAAGTTCGTCTGCCGGTTTTCCCCGGAGACCCCAGTTATAAAGAGGTGTTTCCGTTAAGGTAATTTCAACGTCGTTGGGAGAAATCTTGAATTCCTTTTCAAAACGCTCAAATATGAGTTGATACAGATATTTCTTTGCCGTTATTGATCTTCCTTCAAACAGAGAAATTTCTATAATGGTATACTGATCACTGCTGCCTTCCGGATAGAAAAAATCTTCTGGATCCATATAAAAGAAACGTTGTGCGCGTTTATTTTCGGGATATTGGAAGGCATCAACAACACATGAATGCAGGATGTCAGAAACCTTGGTCCGAATAGGAACGAGATGTTCCTTTAAGCCATAAATTTTGATCTGTCCCATAACGAATGTTGTTAAATTTCTTCGGCAACGACAATTGCTTTACGTAACGCAGCCAGCTTGCTATTAATTTCCTGCAACTCGCTTTCTACGTTTGACTTAGCCACAACACCCATTCCCGCACGATAAAAGAGCGTATTGTCTTTACTAAGGAAAGTACGAATGGCAATGGCGTGATTAAAATCTCCGTTGAAATCCATAAATCCGATGGCGCCGCCATAAATACTGCGATTGCTCGTTTCCATTTGATCAATCAGCTTCATTGCGTTATGCTTTGGCGCTCCTGAAAGTGTTCCTGCCGGAAAAGTATCTGCAACCAATTGTAATGGATTTACACCTTCATTCATCTTTCCTACAACCTTTGAAACAAGGTGGATGACGTGAGAATAGTATTGAACTTCTTTGTAATTCGTAACTTTTACGGCATCACAGCTGCGGCTCAAATCGTTTCTTGCCAGATCTACCAGCATTACGTGCTCAGCAGTTTCTTTTGGATCATTTAATAATTGCTGTGCGGCTTCTGCATCGGCCTGGTCATCACCGGTTCTGCGGAAAGTACCTGCGATCGGATGAATTTCAGCTTGTCCGTTTTTAATAAATATCTGTTTTTCAGGAGAAGAGCCAAAGATTTTATAGCTGCCGTAATCGAAATAAAATAGATAAGGAGATGGATTTATTGAGCGTAAGGCACGGTAAACATTAAATTCATCACCCTGGAAATCACGACTGAAACGACGGGAAGGTACAATTTGAAAAACATCTCCACGTAGACAATGATCTATACCTTTTTGAATTACACCTCTCATTTCATCATCCGTAACGTTTGAAGTTTCTTCGGATGTAATTTGAAAATCGTATTTAGGAAAATTTCTATTTTTGATTAAAACTTCAATTTGTTCCAAACCGCTTTCCTGATTTGTATCGCCATATTGATGTTCAAAAATGTATAATTCATTTTTGAAATGGTTGATAGCAATTACATATCGGTACACCTGATAGAATATCTGGTCAATTTCAGTTTCCGGACTGGTTGGTTGTATATCAATGTCTTCGAAATAGGTTACCGCATCATAAGTCATATGACCAAAAAGACCGTTGCTTATGAAAGGGAAACCACTTTTCTCGGAAATAAAGCTTTGCGCGTAGCCATATAGTGCTTGTACGGCGTCTTTTCGTTTGGCGAGTGTAAATGTTTCAGAGGTACCGTCGGGATATTTCTGAGTTACGATATCCTGGTTTAACTTAAATGAAGAAACCGGATCACAGCAGATGTATGTGAACGAATTTTCATTACCATGGTAATCCGAACTTTCAAGCAGGATTGTATTAACAAAACGATCCCGAAGTTTCAGGTAAATAGAAACAGGTGTCAGCGTATCTGCCAACAATTTCTTATGCCGGGTTGTGATAGAATAACTTTTGGTCAAGGAAGTCATATTGGTTTTTGAATAGGGTTGTAACAAGAAAAAGCGGCCCGCTGTCAGATGAACAGCGGGCCGCTTGGAAAGTATATTTTTACATAATACTACACAATAGGGGCTACTCGTCCATCTTGTTAAGACGTGCGCGCCACCACCATATAATATTTGAAGTAATTGTCATATTTGATTTGCGACAGATTTAAGTCAATACAAAGATATTAAAAAGGAGATGAGTGTTGCAATAGTTATATAAAATAAAATTTTTTACAACACAAAAAAAGACCAGCCTTTCGAGATGGTCTTTTTTTGTGTAATAGTATTGTGGCGGCTACACTAGGCGTGCGCCCTACTTTACCAGATTTGACCGGGTCGCGCAGACCGGGTCACGTTGACCCAAGAGAGCGTCTCCCGGTATCATCGGCGGTTTTGGCCGGGCTCGCGGACAAGCGGGGCGCGCAGCCTGGGAAGAGGTGAAACGAGTGTCGCCCCAGACCGAGCCAATAGTAACCAACAAAAAAAGCCTCACATTTCTGCGAGGCTTTGATTATAATAGTATTGTGGCGGCTACCTACTTTACCAGGTTTGACCCAAGTATCATCGGCGGTTCCGGGCTTAACTTCTCTGTTCGGGATGGGAAGAGGTGAACACCGGGCCAATAGCCACCAACAAGATTTTCTGTTGGTTAATTTGTGACTTCGGGATGGAAACAGGTGAAGACTTCGCGTCTCGGCGAATCGTCGCACCGTCCAGGCCAATAGCCACCAACAAGCTCTTTGAGTGTGTACAATGATTGAATGATAGAGTGTTGGAATGATAGCGGTCCGCCGCTGCGGAATATTCTCTCATTCACTTATTCAAAATTCATTCATTGAATTTCATGTCATATTGGAAGCAAAAGAGAATGAGTTTTAAGATTTTTCTGTCTTTTAAGGGAAAGAAAATGAGCAAGCTGTTGGGTAATTAGTACTGCTCAGCTGAATGTATTTCTACACGTACACCTGCAGCCTATCAACGTCGTAGTCTACAACGACCCTTGTGTGGAAGATTCATCTTCGGGCTAGTTTCGCACTTAGATGCTTTCAGCGCTTATCTATTCCCCACATAGCTACTCGGCCATGCCCCTGGCGGGACAACCGATTCACCAGCGGTGGGTCCACCCCGGTCCTCTCGTACTAAGGGCAGCCCCCGTCAATCTTCCTACGCCCACCACAGATAGGGACCGAACTGTCTCACGACGTTCTGAACCCAGCTCGCGTGCCACTTTAATCGGCGAACAGCCGAACCCTTGGGACCTTCTCCAGCCCCAGGATGTGACGAGCCGACATCGAGGTGCCAAACCTCCCCGTCGATGTGAGCTCTTGGGGGAGATCAGCCTGTTATCCCCGGCGTACCTTTTATCCTTTGAGCGATGGCCCTTCCATACAGAACCACCGGATCACTATACCCTGGTTTCCCACCTGCTCGACCCGTCGGTCTCACAGTCAAGCCTGCTTGTACTATTGCACTCCACACACGGTTACCAAGCGTGTTGAGCAGACCTTTGGAAGCCTCCGTTACACTTTTGGAGGCGACCACCCCAGTCAAACTACCCACCATGCACGGTCCTGCTCATTGAGCAGTTAGATCCCAGGCCAGCGAAGGGTGGTATTTCAACGTTGGCTCCACGATGCCTGGCGACACCGCTTCAAAGCCTCCCACCTATCCTACACATCCCTGACCCGAAAACAATGCAAAGCTATAGTAAAGGTGCACGGGGTCTTTCCGTCCCGTGGCGGGTAAGCGGCATCTTCACCGCTACTACAATTTCACCGAGCTCACGGCCGAGACAGTGCCCAGATCGTTACACCATTCGTGCAGGTCGGAACTTACCCGACAAGGAATTTCGCTACCTTAGGACCGTTATAGTTACGGCCGCCGTTTACTGGGGCTTCGATTCAATGCTTTACCTTGCGGCTGACATCCCCTCTTAACCTTCCAGCACCGGGCAGGTGTCAGGCCCTATACGTCAACTTGCGTTTTGGCAGAGCCCTGTGTTTTTGCTAAACAGTCGCCTGGGCCATTTCTCTGCGGCCTCTCTTGCGAGGAGGCTCCCCTTCTCCCGAAGTTACAGGGTTAATTTGCCGAGTTCCTTAGCCGTGATTCACTCGAGCACCTTAGAATATTCTTCTCGACTACCTGTGTCGGTTTACGGTACGGGCTGCATTCAGCTGGCGTTTCAAAAGCTTTTCTTGGAAGCGTTTTCGTATGTTCGCTTCGCCCGTAGGCTCTGCTCAACGCACTATTCCGTCAGTACGTACATACCACAATACTCCGTCACTCTTTCACACTGAACGCAGGGGCAGGAATATTAACCTGCTGTCCATCGGTAATCGCCGCTCGGCTATACCTTAGGCCCCGCCTAACCCTCCGTTGATTAGCATAGCGGAGGAATCCTTAGTCTTTCGGTGTGCGGATTTCTCATCCGCATTATCGTTACTTATGCCTACATTTGCTTTTCTCACCAGTCCAGCCCGGCTTACGCCAAACCTTCACCCCTGTGAGAATGCTCCCCTACCGATCGTAATAAATTACTATCGCATAGCTTCGGTAATATGCTTGATGCCCGTTTATTATCGATGCCCGCCCCGCTCGACCAGTGAGCTGTTACGCACTCTTTAAATGTATAGCTGCTTCCAAGCTAACATCCTGGCTGTCTCTGCAGTCGGACCCCCTTAGTTCAACTTAGCATATATTTTGGGACCTTAGCTGATGCTCTGGGTTGTTCCCCTCTCGGACTGGGACCTTAGCACCCCAGCCCTCACTGCCGTGTATATCATAGCCCATTCGGAGTTTGTCAGAGTTTGGTAGGATTTGACTCCCCCTAGCCCTATCAGTAGCTCTACCTGACCATGACTCAACCACGACGCTGTTCCTAAAAACATTTCGGGGAGTACGAGCTATTTCTCAGTTTGATTGGCCTTTCACCCCTACCCTCAGTTCATCCGAAAACTTTTCAACGTTTACCGGTTCGGTCCTCCACGATGTGTTACCAGCGCTTCAACCTGACCAAGGGTAGATCACCAAGTTTCGCGTCTACAGCCACTGACTAATCGCCCATTTCAGACTCGCTTTCGCTTCGGCTCCTTCATTTCAATGAATTAACCTCGCCAGTGACCGTAACTCGTAGGCTCATTATGCAAAAGGCACGACGTCACCCGAAGGCTCCGTCCGCTTGTAAGCGCATGGTTTCAAGTTCTATTTCACCCCGCTGCTCGCGGTACTTTTCACCTTTCCCTCACGGTACTCGTTCACTATCGGTCTCTCAGGAGTATTTAGCCTTGGCGGATGGTGCCGCCGGATTCGAAGGGGATTTCTCCGGTCCCCACCTACTCAGGATACTCACTCATATAACGCTCTTACCTGTACAGGACTCTCACCCTCTGCGGTTGGCCTTCCCATGCCATTCCAGTTCAATTGTTATACACTTGGTGAGTCCTACAACCCCAGTCTGGCCGTAACCAGGCTGGTTTGGGCTCCTGCGCGTTCGCTCGCCACTACTTGCGCAATCATTATTATTTTCTTCTCCTGGGGGTACTTAGATGTTTCAGTTCCCCCCGTTTGCCCCCCGCAGGGTAATACCACTTCATGGTACTGGGTTGCCCCATTCGGAAATCTGCGGATCAAATCATATGTGCTGATCCCCGCAGCTTATCGCAGCTTATCACGTCCTTCATCGCCTCTGAGAGCCTAGGTATCCTCCATGCGCCCTTAATTCGCTTGCGCGCTCTTAGTTCTTATTCTCTTTTGCTTCTCAATATGTCAATGAACTCGTTACGACTCATTAGTCGTAATGTAGGTAATACTAAACTCGCGTTTTTGTATCACCCTCTTCGATGATGGAAGAGAGTAAATAGTCCGTCTCCAGAAAGGAGGTGTTCCAGCCGCACCTTCCGGTACGGCTACCTTGTTACGACTTAGCCCCAGTCGCCGATTTTACCCTAACGGTGTCTTTAACCTACCGCTTCAGGTCTCCCCGACTCCCATGGCTTGACGGGCGGTGTGTACAAGGTCCGGGAACGTATTCACCGCGTCATAGCTGATACGCGATTACTAGC
Organism: Dyadobacter subterraneus; assembly: GCF_015221875.1. NCBI lineage: Bacteria > Pseudomonadati > Bacteroidota > Cytophagia > Cytophagales > Spirosomataceae > Dyadobacter > Dyadobacter subterraneus. The sequence continues at coordinate 774,335 of NZ_JACYGY010000002.1, read as the reverse complement.
GATTCCAGCTTCATAGAGTCGAGTTGCAGACTCCAATCCGAACTGAGAACGGCTTTTTGGGATTGGCATCACCTCGCAGTGTAGCTACCCTCTGTACCGCCCATTGTAGCACGTGTGTTGCCCTGGACGTAAGGGCCATGATGACTTGACGTCGTCCCCTCCTTCCTCTCTGTTTGCACAGGCAGTCTGATTAGAGTCCCCACCATTACGTGCTGGCAACTAACCATAGGGGTTGCGCTCGTTGCGGGACTTAACCCAACATCTCACGACACGAGCTGACGACAGCCATGCAGCACCTTCACACAGGCCATTGCTGGCTTACCCATTTCTGAATAATTCCTGTGTGATTTAGCCCAGGTAAGGTTCCTCGCGTATCATCGAATTAAACCACATGCTCCACCGCTTGTGCGGACCCCCGTCAATTCCTTTGAGTTTCACCGTTGCCGGCGTACTCCCCAGGTGGAGGACTTAACGGTTTCCCTAAGCCGCTGATCCTTGACAGACCAACAGCGAGTCCTCATCGTTTACGGCATGGACTACCAGGGTATCTAATCCTGTTTGCTCCCCATGCTTTCGTGCCTCAGTGTCAAATCAAACGTAGCCACCTGCCTTCGCAATCGGTGTTCTGGATGATATCTATGCATTTCACCGCTACACCATCCATTCCGGCAGCCTCCACTTGTTTCAAGCTCTTCAGTATCAATGGCACCTCAACCGTTGAGCGGCTGTATTTCACCACTGACTTAAAAAGCCACCTACGCACCCTTTAAACCCAATAAATCCGGACAACGCTCGCACCCTCCGTATTACCGCGGCTGCTGGCACGGAGTTAGCCGGTGCTTATTCATTCGGTACCGTCACACAGGGACGCATCCCTGCTCTTCTTCCCGAATAAAAGCCGTTTACAACCCTGAGGGCCTTCATCCGGCACGCGGCATGGCTGGGTCAGACTTGCATCCATTGCCCAATATTCCCTACTGCTGCCTCCCGTAGGAGTCGGGCCCGTATCTCAGTGCCCGTGTGGGGGATCAACCTCTCAGCTCCCCTATCGATCGTCGCCTTGGTAGGCCGTTACCCGTACCAACTAGCTAATCGAACGCATGCCCATCTTCAACCAATAAATCTTTAACAAATAGACCCATGTGGGCCCCCTGTATTATGCGGTATTAATCCGGGTTTCCCCGGGCTATCCCCCAGTTGAAGGTAGGTTGCATACGCGTTACGCACCCGTACGACGGTGACATTGCTGCCCCCTCGCCTTGCATGTATTAAGCCTGCCGCTAGCGTTCATCCTGAGCCAGGATCAAACTCTCCATTGTAAATTTTTGTTTGTGGTAACCCCGAAAGATCCCACGTTATCTTCTTAAACGAACTATCTTGTTACTCTCTTCATCATGTCAAAGAACTGTGCTCCGCATCTTCCGGAACTTGTCGCGCTGATCGTTTTCAGCGCCGTACTACCCGATTGGGAGTGCAAAAGTCCTACATTTAATTTTAAGATGCAAGCCCCGGAAGAAAAAAAGACGAAATAAATTTCGCCTTTTTTGGTAACTCGCTAAAAGTCAAAAGTGTAGTTCTAAAAGTTTTTTTAAATATTTTTGAAATACTCAATTACATGCATCTTCAACAGCGCTTCCTGCTTGTCAATACCACCCTGTGGCAATGCTCTGTTCAATATATAATGCGGCCAACCATCTGTATCCCTTTTTTCAAACAGATAATAAGAAGACAGGCTTAACACCTTACATATTCCAATATGCATCAGATCCTGTTTTTGTTCTTTCGTAAATCTTTTGGCGCCTTGCCCCAGTTCCTGCACGCCTATCAGAAATAATACGCCATTCAAATCGGCAGGCCGTTTGCCTAATAATTCTTCCAAAGTCTGAAGCAAATGTTCCCATTGTGCTTCGAGTGGCTGGTCTTCTATATTTAATGTGCTCATATAAGTTCTTAGTCTATTAAATATGCAGCGGTTGAAATCCAGTCCGAAGACTCATAAAACCGGTACAATAATTTATGTCTATATATAGGAAAGAAAAAGTCGGCAATTGCTGACTATTAATCAAATCTCCGGTTTGTTTCTGTTTTATCAAAACCAATAACGGAAGTCGGACGTTCTATTTGTCCTGATGTTTTAATTTTCCGGTTAAATGATTGTAAACTCTTGATCATATATATAATAGAAAAGAGCGCATTTGCCGGTTTTTCCTAACTTTGGGTTTTGTGCGATACGAATGAAGAATACTGATACGAATAATATACATAAGGAGGGAGATAGATTGAGCAAGCCAGATTATTTAGATACACTGAACGAACCACAGCGCCAGGCCGTGGTTTATGGTAATGGTCCTTTAATGATTATTGCCGGTGCCGGTTCAGGAAAAACACGAGTACTTACTTACCGGATCGCCCATTTGATTGAAAATGGTGTAGATCCGTTTCGTATTTTATCCCTGACTTTTACCAATAAAGCATCCGGAGAAATGCGGAAACGTATTGAAGGTGCTGTCGGAACCGAAGCGAGAAATATCTGGATGGGTACTTTTCACTCTGTTTTTGCAAAAATTCTGCGGATCGAGGCAAGATATCTGGGTTATACCAGCGATTTTTCAATTTATGATACCGATGATTCCAAGTCATTATTGCGCAGTATTATAAAGGAATACAATCTGGATGATAAAGTTTACAAAGCCAATGTAGTTTATAACCGGATTTCAGGAGCAAAAAACAGACTGGTTTCTGCGGACGATTATATCAACAATGCCGTAATCCAGGCTGATGATGAAGCGGCCAAAATGAAGGAAATCGGGCGAATCTACAAAACCTACGTAACACGCTGTTTTCAGGCAAATGCGATGGATTTTGATGATCTGCTTTTTAATACCAATGTTCTGTTCCGTGATTTTCCTGATGTTTTGTACAAATATCAGCACAAATTCCAGCATGTGATGGTGGATGAGTTTCAGGATACGAACGTATCACAGTATCTTATTACAAGAAAATTATCGGCAGTAAACCGGAATATTGTGGTTGTAGGTGATGACGCGCAAAGTATTTATGCTTTCCGTGGAGCCAATATTGAGAATATCCTGAACTTTGAAAAGGATTTTCCGGACGTTCATACAATCAAACTTGAACAAAATTACCGTTCAACCAGCACGATCGTTAATGCTGCGAATTCAGTAATTGCCCGAAATAAATCTCAACTCAAAAAAGAAACCTTCACAGTGAATGAGGAAGGTTCGATGATTGATGTGATCAAAGCGGGTTCGGATAATGAAGAAGGACGTTTGGTTGCGACTGCCATTTTTGAAGAAAAAATGCAGAAATCGCTTAGAAACGAAAACTTTGCAATTCTTTATCGTACTAATGCCCAATCACGTTCCTTTGAAGAAGCGCTTCGGAAACTTGGAATTAAATACCGAATTATTGGCGGACAATCTTTTTACCAACGTAAAGAGATTAAAGACCTTTTGGGTTATCTGCGTTTTACGGTCAACCAACGCGATGAAGAAGCTTTCAAACGCATTATCAATCTTCCAAAACGCGGGATTGGTGATACTACGGTTGCAAGAATTACAGTAACAGCAGCTGAAAATAATGTTCCGATTTGGGAAGTTGTCAGCAATATTGCGAATTATGCAACGGGACGGACGATCACACAAATCGACCAGTTTGGAACGTTGATCAAAAGCTTTATGCTGATGCTTGATGCAGGAAAAGATGCTTTTGAAGTTTCCGCACACATTGCAAAAACGTCCGGGCTTCTTCGTGAATTGTATGAAGATAAAACCGTTGAAGGACTTTCCCGTTATGAAAACGTTCAGGAATTGCTGAATGCAATTAAGGAATTTGTTGATAATGAGGAGAATGAAGACAAAACATTAAGTGCTTTTCTTCAATCCGTATCGCTTTTGACAAATGCTGACGAACCGGATGAGAACGAAGATAATGACCGGGTTACGATGATGACAATTCACTCGGCGAAAGGTCTGGAATTCAGAAATGTATTCATCGTTGGTCTGGAAGAAGATCTTTTCCCAAGTCAGATGATGTTGGAAAGTCGCCAGGATCTGGAAGAAGAACGTCGTTTGTTTTATGTAGCAATAACCCGGGCAGAACAAAAACTTTCGTTCTCTTACGCCGAAAGTCGTTACCAGTGGGGACGATTAAAAATGTGCGAACCGAGTCGTTTTTTGTTAGAAGTTGATGCAAAATACCTTAATATTTCCCAATCTTTTCAAAGAGAAATCGGTCGCGAAGGTTCGTCTTCATCTCCGATGTCTTTTGTCAAAAATCTCAGTCCGAGAAGACCAACTGAACCTAGACCAACAACAGCCACTTCATCCCATATTCCTTCATCCGATTTTGTGCCAAGTGATACCCACGATCTTGTAGAAGGCGATAAAGTGGAACATTCCAAATTTGGTTTTGGCACGGTTGTTAAGATGGACGTCAATGGGACAGACCGCAAAGCGACCGTGAAATTTGATAAAGTCGGTGACAAAACTTTATTGCTAAGTTTCGCCAAATTAAGAATAGTGAAATAAATCGTATTACATAGTTATAGTACGATCAACGAAGACTTTACCTAATACCAGCACCGCCACAGGACTTTAAAAATATACTCTTATGGCGATGCATTATTTATTGATTTTTTAAACAATTAAATTATGTTCATCGAGAAAGACCTTCAACAGATTCAGGAACGCGGAAGCGATGCCACGACAGTGGAAGAACAAGTGCACTATTTCGTAAATGGATTTCCATTTCTTCACCTTTCAAAAGCTGCAACAGTTGGCGACGGACTTATTCGCTTGACAGACGAGCAAATAGAAAAAGTTGTAAAAGAATTTGATAAAAGTTCTGCCGACGGAGAAATTGCCTTATTGAAATTTGTGCCGGCATCTGGTGCCGCTACGCGTATGTTCAAGTCGCTATTCAGTTTTTTACAGGAAAACAAGAGAGATAAATCTGTCGATGAGTTTTTTGCAAGATTAACAGAATTTGCTTTTTACGAAGATTTGAAAGTTTGTCTGGCAGCAGATGGAATTGACATTACGACTGCGGATGAAAATACAATTGTTGCTTATTTTCTGAATAACAAGGGATTAGGATATGGAGAATTGCCAAAAGGATTGTTGAAATTCCACAATTATGAAAGCAGCTCACGTACTCCTTTGGAAGAACATTTAGTAGAAGGCGCACATTATGCAAACGCCGGAAGCAATGTTCAAATCCATTTTACAGTTTCTCCTGAGCACCGCGATAAATTTGAAAAACTGGTTGTAGAAGTGCTACCAACTTATCAAAGTGAATTCGGCGTGACTTATATGGTATCGTTTTCTGAGCAAAAAAGTTCTACGGATACCATTGCTGTAAACATGGATAATTCACCTTTCCGTGAAAAAGATGGCGGATTATTGTTCCGTCCGGCTGGTCACGGCGCTTTGCTGGAAAACCTAAGTCAGCTTGATGCAGACATAATTTTTATCAAAAACATTGATAACGTTGTTCCTGATAGAATTAAGGGAGATACCGTTACTTATAAAAAAGCGTTGGCTGGCGTTGTTCTGGATTTTCAAAAAAGAATATTTGGCTATCTGGCGAAATTGGAAAATGGCGCTGAAGCTTCATTGCTTGCGGAACTTGATACTTTTTTCAGAAATGAATTATGCGTAGTCCCTCCGGCAACTTATGAAAGTTGGTCAGACGAAAAGAAAGCAGAATATTTTACTGCTAAACTGGATCGTCCTTTGCGTGCCTGCGGTATGGTGAAAAATCAGGGAGAACCTGGTGGCGGTCCTTTCTGGGCAGAAAACGCTGATGGATCTTCTTCATTACAAATCGTAGAATCTGCGCAGGTTGATGTTGATAATGAGCAGCAGAATAGCATTTTTAAGAATTCAACGCATTTTAATCCGGTGGATTTGGTTTGTGCGATTAAGAATAAAAATGGTGAATTGTATGATCTGAAAAAATTCCGTGATCCGTTAACCGGATTTATTACTTACAAATCCAAGGACGGAAAAGAGCTTAAAGCACAGGAATTACCAGGATTGTGGAATGGCTCAATGGCAAACTGGAATACACTTTTTGTTGAAGTTCCGCTGATTACCTTTAACCCGGTAAAAACCGTAAATGATTTGCTACGCGAACAACACCAGTAGTGTCAAAATAACATTTATAAAAACAAAAACGTCGAAGCCATTACGGTTTCGACGTTTTTTATTGGAATAAATTCCCAAGTATCATGATTGTCAGGGGTACTATTTCAAGGAATTGGTAAAACCTTACTTTCTTTGAAAGTAGACAAAATTACCATCGTCTGAGTACTTGCTACCTCTTCGATTTCATTGATTTTTTCCAACATCAGTTTTTGATAAGTACTGATATCCTTAGAAATAACTCTTAACAAGAAATCGCCTGTACCTGTAATGTGGTGACATTCGATCACTTCTGGTATTGCATGTATTTTTTCAACAAATGATTCAGTAACAGCTTTTCTATGGCCAACCAGAGAAATTTGTACGAAAGTACTTACGCCTAAGCCAACTCTTTCAGGTTCAAGCTGCGCATGATAGCTTTTGATGATTCCTGATTGTTCAAGTTTTTTAACGCGTTCCAACGTTGGAGCCGGAGAAAGCCCAATTTCTTTTGAAAGTTGTGCGTTCGTTATTTTGGCGTTCGTTTGTAAGATCTCCAGTACTTTACGGTCTATCTGGTCTAATTTAATGATAGCAGACATTGCTTATAACATGGTTTATAGTTAGCCCCATTTTTTAGGACGCTGCAAAACTAATTAGTTTCCCGAAGATAATTGTAATTTTATACTGAAAATTTGTCAAAAAAAAGAATTTTAATAGGTAAAATGGCTTTTTAGTGCTGAATTGTTGGGTGTTATTTTTAAACAGCCCTTTAATGTTAATTTTCCTAAACGGAATAAGCCTCTATTTTCTGTAAAAAATCCTGATATGTAATTTTTATTCCTTCCGTCAAATCGGTCTTATGCTTCCATCCTAATGCATGTAGTTTGCTGACATCCATCAATTTGCGCGGCGTTCCATCCGGTTTATCTTTATTCCAATGAACTTCACCTTCATAGCCAACCGTTTCTTTGATTAGTTCAGCAAGTTCTTTGATGGTTACATCTGTTCCGACACCAATATTTAAAAATCCTGGTTCGCTGTAATTTTCCATCAGGAAATAACAAGCGTCAGCCAAATCATCAGCATGCAAAAATTCACGCAAAGGTGAACCGGTTCCCCACAGTTCAACCACTGGTTTATTTTCTTCTTTTGCTTCATGGAATTTGCGGATCATGGCAGGAAGTACGTGCGATTTATTCAAATCGTAATTGTCATTCGGGCCATAAAGATTTGTTGGCATAACCGAAATAAAATCACAACCGTACTGACTCCGATACGCTTCGCACATTTTAATTCCTGCAATTTTTGCGATGGCATAAGGCTCATTGGTAGATTCCAGAGTACCGGTAAGCAAAGAATCCTCATGCAAAGGCTGAGGTGCAAGTTTTGGATAGATACAGGAAGAACCAAGAAAAAGCAATTTTTTTACATTAACACGGTAAGCGCTGTCAATAATATTATTCTGGATTTGCAGGTTATCGAACAAAAATTCGGCACGATAAATGTTGTTTGCCATAATCCCTCCCACTTTCGCTGCCGCCAGAAAAACGTATTCTGGGCGCTCGGTTTCAAAGAAATCTTTTACTGAAGCCTGATCACGTAAATCAAGTTCTGAGGAAGTACGGAATACAAAATTATTGAAGCCGTCAGCAAGCAATCTGCGGTGAATTGCAGAGCCAACCATACCACGATGTCCGGCAATATAAATTTTAGCGCTTTTTTCCAATGTGTTATGTAAATTTGTATGTTGAAAAATCAATATCTTTAATACCCAATTCGTTACAAAAGTAACAATCTTACCCTGAAGAAAAATTCAATACACATGCAAAGAGTTATTCTGGTCTGGTGTTTTGTCTCTGTTTTCCTTGTAAAAGGAGCATTGGCGCAGACTGATAAAAAAGAAGATTCACCTCCGTCGTGGCTTCCCAAAGCAGCTAATACGGATTCTGTAAATGCAAAAAAAGGCTCGAAAGATCTGAAATCATTTATATCCGGACTGGATCCTGCGGTGAGTACCTCCTTGCCCGGGGGAAATGGAAAATCCACGACTTTGTCTACACTTTTTGGAGAAACAATTCCGGATCTGGGATTGAAAGTAAAAGAGTATAAAAGCCAAAAAGCAGACAGAAAACTAAAAAAGGAAAAAGCGCGACTTGCCAAGGTTATGTATAAAGGCATTCCTATGGAAGTTATGTCGATCAGATATGGTAGTGGTGATCGTGCAAATCTGGAATTATTTCATGTTTTGAAAGAATATAAGCCACTGGATATTTATGCACGCGCAACCGAAACCCGCTGGTATGATACAAAAACCAAAAAGTTAAGCTCTGCTTTAATTAAGGATAAAGAGAAATCGCGGTTACTTCATGGTTCTTATAAAAAATACAATGGTGAAAATCTGATTGAAGAAGGGTTTTATTACATGGGTGTAAAAGATGGCCGCTGGGTAAAATACGATTCGAAATTCAATCTTGTTGATAAGGCAATCTGGAATAAAGGTTTCCCTGCCGAATCACGTATAACTTATTACGATTCCACGCATACCAAAATCAAGGAAGTAATTCCGGTTATGTTCGGAGAAACCAGCGGAGAATATGCATTGTTTTATGACGAAGGCCAATTAAAAGTCAGTGGGAAATATGATCATGGCAAAAAAGTAGGTCGCTGGGTTGAATATTATCAATTTCGCCGTCAGCGGAAAAAAGAAATTCAGCATCCAAAATCAAGCTGGGATGAAGAATTTGATCCTTTTGTTTTGAGAGAATGGGACGAAAAAGGAAAACTTCTTTACGATTATACCAAAGATCCGCGTGCTTCGGCGGAGGAAGAAACTGAAAATTAATAAGGATCATGAGGGGAAATTCCCCTCTTTCTGCTTTATTCGTGGCTTGTAAATAGCTCGTAGCAATTAGCTTTTAGCCATTAGCTTAAAATCAACAAGATAAAAGTTGAAAATACAGCATTAATTATTTTCAGCATTTATTAATAGAAGTCACTTCATTTATGTTCAAAGCTTTTCTGGATTTTGCGAGGACTAAAACCTGGCTGGCATTAGTATTTTGCCTGGTTCCGGTACTAATTTATATTTTTGTTTTCAAAGTCATCGCGCTTAATGTCAATTATGTAGCATTTGATGATATATTGATTTTAGGAATTATTCCCGGATTTGAAGATGCCTCCTGGCCGGACCGCTGGCGTCGACTTACAGAGCTTTTTCCCGAACACCGCCTTGTTTTTTCGCGCTCCATAATTCTTTTGCTTCACTCATTTTTTGGAAGAATAAATATGGTTTGGCCGATGATTGTGGCCAATATCTGCTGGGCTGGCTGTGCTTATGTTTTTTATAGTGCTTTTAAAAAACTGCGTTTATCGTTATGGTATTTCGTTCCGGTAATGTGGCTTTGGTTTAATATCCAGTCTTTTGAAAACATTTTCTGGGGTGTTAGTTCGCTTTGTAATTATGGCGTTTTATTGTTTGTATTAAGCGCTATTTACTTCACCACACATAATCCCAAACAACATTATATCGCGATCATTTTCGCCACCATCGCCACATTTACTTATGGAAATGGCCTTATGGTTTTTCCGGTAATTGGTCTGATTGCCTGGCTGATGGGACGGAAAAGGGATTTTTTTATAACCGTTTTTGTCACTGCCGTTATTGCAGTCATCTATTTTATTGATTTCACACCAATCACCCAAAATCTCAATTTCTCTGATCCCAAACAGGTGAAGGAGGGTTTTCTTGGCTACTTCGGATTCATTGGCTCCATCGCGACGATTTCGGCTTATGACGGATCTTCTGCGGTTTTAATGACAGCCGTAGTTTTCGGGTTTATCCTGATATTTTCAGTATTGTTTTTATTTCGAAAACAATACATCTCACTTTGGAACGCAGCCTGGCGAAAAACGGATTACACAAATTCAGGTGCATTATTTTCTTTGGGAATTCTGGCTTTTGTAGCGATTACAACCTTGGCTCTGGTCTACAAACGCATCCCGACAGACACCTTTGAAGGAATGTTTAAGGGGCGTTATCGCATGTATTCAACGCTTTGGTGTATTGCCTTATATTTTGGCGTGTTGTCACTTACTTCGCGTCCTCTGCTTCGGGTTGCTGTAACTGCGTTAGTGCCTTTAACAATGCTTTTAAATCTGGTAATTCTGGATAGCAATTTTGTATTAGCTATAAATAATCGCCGTATGGCCCTTGTTCAGGAATTTAATGCGCGCTATAATGCAGATTGGTTGGGTATTAAAATGTTTTCAATGGATCAGGCACATTTTGAAAAAATACGTGCTTATTATCGTTCCGATGATCCATTGGCGGAAGGATGGAATCCCCGAAATCTTTCGGATTCGATAACATGCGCGAAAATTTATCAACCTGATATCGTCAAAAAAGAAGATAATTATTTGATTATAAACTTTGAAAATGACTTTTTCAAGGCAGAAAAAGATTATTCAGATGGCGCTTATGTAATCTTAAAATCTCCCGATCATACCTACGCAGCTCCACAGAGCCAATCAGCCGTTCCGATTAAAACAACACTTCGCAGATTAATGTATTTCAACAAAGGTGCCTATGCATCTTTTCACACCGCGACGATTGAACCTGGATTTTACAGGATTTATTTTTTGGTTAGAAAAGGAGGAATAAATACGATTTATTGTACCGGAAAAACCTGGAAAGAGGAATAATTCAATACTAAAATTTACGATGGATTTCAGTTAAAATCCTTTCCACTTCTTTCCGGACTTCTGACATTGGACGGGCGAAATTGTTGTTCATGAAACTGAAAGTCATGGTTTTACCTTTTTTGGTAACCAGATATCCGCTCAAATTGTAATTGTTACTAAAACTTCCGCTTTTGGCAAAAACAAAAGGTGCTTCACCTTTAAATGAATTCCGAAGATTTCCGGTACTTCCCCCATTTGGCAGAATTTTATACAAACGTTCCTGCGGTACTTTTGCATAAATTTTCTGTAATAAAGCCGTAATTGTTCTTGGCGTAAAAAGGTTGTAACGACTCAATCCTGAACCATCTTTCCAAACCAGACTATCCGGCAAATCACTCAGATAATTTTTTGTCATATGCTGAATAGCCTGCTCGCTGTTTAGAGGCAAACCTTTCGCAGAGGCATACATGAGCATCAGCTGATCCGCTAGCATATTGTCGCTCACATACATCATACGTCGATACAAAGAATCTGACGGAATGCTGTAAACTGTTTTCAGCTCAATACTAAGCGGAATATGAATAAGCTTAATTTCCTTTTTCAAAGCCTCGCTCAAAAGCTGAACGGTAATTTGATCGGACATGCGGACTGGAATGTCAACCGATTTTCCGGATGCCACTGCCTTTTCAGAATAGTGAAATGAATTTTGAAATTCTTCTCTTTTGATTCCTCTTATAGACGTATCAGCCACCATGGATTTGCTCCAGAATGTTGGTCTGACTTTAAAAATTTTATCTGTTATACCGGTGAAACGGACGATATTTCCATAAACCGGCATGGAAGAAAGTTCTGGTTGGTAGTAATCGTTATAGTCGCTCCATGCCCAGCCTGGCCCGTATCTTTCATCTTTAAAATTAACGGGGGAAAAAAATATTTGTTCTTTTCTGCTTTTCAAAAAATCAATAACGGCACTTTTTGGAAGATCCGGATGAAGTAGAGAAGGATCGCCCGTTCCGCGGATAATCAATAGTTCTCCCCATTCCAGATATTCAATTCCAGGCAAAGAGTCGCCCAATGCGCATAATCCGGCGTAAAAACTGAATAATTTTGTATTGGAAGCGGGATTGAAATATTTATCAGATTGATATGAAGCGAGTGCTTTATCTCCTGTCAGATTTTTGATTGAAACACCGGTATGCTGCTGACTTAAAACCGGGGAATTTTTTATTTCATGCTTTAAATAATGTGAAACCGAGCAGCCAGATAATGAAAATAAAGTAATCAGAAAGAGGAGCGTGCGCATAAAAATCTGTTAAAAATAGACTGTAAAGTTAGTAGTTTCGGCTAAAAAACGAAGAAAGCGCGACCTTAGTTTTTAACCCGCTAGAATTTTTTCGAAACGATCACTCCATTGAATTTAGTAATTTGCGCGTTGTTAGCATTAGTCTTTCGTAAACGCATACTATGAGTAACCTTCAAGCTGTCCTGAAACAATACTGGGGCTACGACCAGTTTCGGCCTGTACAGGAAGAGGCGATCCGGTCGGTTTTGAATGGCAATGATACACTTTTGCTGCTGCCAACCGGTGGCGGAAAATCGATTTGTTTTCAGGTTCCGGTCATGACGATGGAAGGTGTTTGCATCGTGGTAACGCCGCTTATAGCGCTTATGAAAGATCAGGTTGAACAATTGAAACGACGTGATATTCCGGCGGCAGCGATTCATTCGGGTATGAACAAGCATGAAATTGACATTACGCTCGACAACTGCATTCACGGACAAACGAAGTTTCTATACGTTTCGCCAGAGCGACTTCGTACGGAAATTATGATTGAGCGTACCAAGCAGATGAAAATTTGTTTGCTGGCGGTTGATGAGGCACATTGTATTTCTGCCTGGGGTTATGATTTCCGTCCGTCTTACCTGTTAATTTCCGAATTCAGATTATTAATTCCCAAAGTTCCGGTGATGGCTCTGACAGCTACGGCCACAGAACAGGTTCAGATTGATATTATTGATAAACTGGAAATGAAGCCCGTTCGGGTTTTCAGACAATCTTTTGCGCGAGCAAATTTGTCGTACTCAACTTTTTTAGAAGAAAATAAGGAAAGAAAATTATTACAGATTCTTAAAAATGTTCCGGGTACTGCAATTGTGTATGTGAGAACGAGAAAACGTACCAAAGAACTGGCGGATTGGCTCACAAAACAAGGTCTTCGCGCGGCGGGATATAATGCAGGTTTACCATTTAAAGAAAGATCGGACAGACAAACGGCGTGGCTGAAAAATCAGGTTCGGGTTGTAGTAGCCACCAATGCTTTTGGTATGGGAATTGACAAACCCGATGTGCGTGCTGTGGTTCATTTTGACTTGCCGGATAACCTGGAAGCCTATTACCAGGAAGCTGGCCGGGCAGGGCGTGATGAGAAAAAAGCTTTTGCCGTGGCGCTTTTCAATAAAATTGATTTAGAAGAACTGGCGGAAAATGTAGAGAAAAAATATCCGCCAATGGATGTTTTAAGAAGGGTTTATCAATCACTGGCAAACTATTATAAAATTCATGTTGGCGGAGGAGAATTTTCGGGATATGATTTTGATATACAAAACTTTACGGGTGTATTCGGACTAGTGGTTAATGAAACCCACTACGCTTTAAAACTGCTTGAAGAAGAAGGTTTTATTCAACTGAGTGAAAATTTCAACAACCCGGCGCGACTGCATTTTGAAGTTGATAACCGGCAATTATACGATTTTCAGATACGTAATCCGGAGTATGATTCGTTTGTAAAATTGTTGCTCCGGATTTATGGCGGAGAACTTTTTACAGAATATAAAAAGATTTCAGAAACCGAACTGGCTCAGATTTACTTTGTACCGGAAGCGGAAATCTTAAAAAAATTGTCGTTTCTCAAAGAGCGCGGTATTGTGGATTATGAACCAAGAAGAGACAAACCGCAGCTGACTTTTTTGACGCCAAGATATGACGCGGCGTTATTACCGTTGAATGTTTTTGAAATTGAAAGAAGACGAGAACGCGACAGGCAAAAAGCAAGGGCAGTTATTCAATATGCGTCGAACACAAACCGTTGCCGGACCATTCTTTTACTGGAATATTTCAATGAAATGGATGGAAAAGATTGTGGTGTTTGTGATGTTTGTCTGAAAAATAAAAAGAATGAACCGCGTCCGGAAATTGATGAAGAATTGGGTAACCAGATTTTGCTTTATTTAAAAAGTTTTGGTCCGGTAACTCCTCGTGCTTTAAGCCAGATATTTGAAAATGTGGCTGAAAAACCTTTCCTCCAAACGTTAAGATACCTTATTGATGAAGAAATTATAAATTATGACCAGGTTGGGAAACTAACCTTAAACAGCAAATATCATTCTTGAAAAAGCAAATCTACAACCTCACACTACTATTAGGATTCATAGTAAAATCTGTTTCCGCACAACAAATTCCTGGGCTAGCTGCCAGTAATTATGGTGGACTTTACCGGGCAACCGAAAATCCATCCACGATTGGCGGTTCAAAGTTTAAATGGCAGGTAAATATTGGAACGATTGGAAGCAGTATCAATCATCGGTATTTTGTTTTTTTAGGTAAAAATTCCTTATTCTATCCGCTTCTTGCCGCACATTCCAAAGATGAATTGTATGGCCGTTCGCGGACTATGGGCTCGCTGACGGATAAAGATCCGATTTATCTGACAAGTGAAATCCGCTGGCCATCGGCTATGTTTTCGATTGGGAAATATCAGGGTGTAGCAATTCAATTTCGAACCAGAGGATTTGTAACGGGTAATAATGTTCCTGATGATATCAGAAATCTTTATTTCAAACGGCTTGATACCGGAAAGGACAATGTAGCCACGACTGATTGGGGGAAATTCAATCTTGTACAGCAAAGCTTTTCAGAAATGAGTGTGTCTTATGGCGTACAATTGCTGGATCTGGATGCACATAAATTCCGCGTTGGAGTTACGGCGAAAAGAGTTTTCGGAGCCAGAATTGGCTATATAAAAGGTTCAGTTGATAATTTCCAGGTTAGAAAAGTTACTGGATCGCAGGACGAAAGCGAACTGGTTTTGAATAATTTTTCCTATGAAACGGGATATAGTCAGCAAAACCAAAAATTGAAGTTAGGTGATTTGTTCAATTCTGATAAATACGCGGCAGGCTGGGGTTATGATCTGGGTGTGACGTATGAATTAGGTAATTACTGGCAAAATAAAGATGAAGCATTTGATCAGAATCCTAAATATATTCTGCGATTGGCAGCTTCTTTAACCGATATCGGATCAATAAAATACAAAACAACCGGAAGTCAGATGATAGCCGGGCAACAGGAACAAACGATTATCGGTCAAAAAGAATTAGAAATAATCGGAAATGAAGGTGCAGATGGGTTAATGAATTTATATCCGGCAAGTTCTGATACGACTTTTAATAGTAAGGTAAAATTACCGCAAGCAGTGCATTGGGAGGCAGATGTTCAATTGGTGAAAGGATTTTTTGTCACTTTATCTCAAACAAAACGCTTTAAATCTTTAACAGATAACGTATTGAACGTAGCGCAGCCAAATGTTTTTACAATCACGCCGCGTTTTGAAGATGAGGATTCTGACTTCGCTTTTCCAATCTCATTTATTCAGGGAAACAAAAAAGTAGCCATCGGAGCCTTGGCACATTTCGGGCCGATTTTTATTGGATTTAGTAATATTAACGGATTGATTAATAAAAACGGAAGCGGAGCAAAAGGGAGTATGGCTTATGTTGGCGTGAGTGCCTGGAAGTTGAAGGGGTGGAAGAAGAAGTGACAATTTATAACGACACTTTTTTATACCGCTTGCGATAAAATACGGTGAATGCCTTGGACACGGCCACTGCTTTTGACTTTCCAAATGTCGAAGTTTTTCTGCATATCCAGCCAAAATTCAGCAGTTATTCCAAAACCACTTTCAAGGCGCACTGCCATTTCAGCAGAAATAGAAGCTGTTTCATTAACAATTTCTGATAACTGTTTCCTGCTCACATTCAGCTCTTTTGCCGCTTTTGTGATGGATATTTTCATTTCTTTTAGAACATCCTCTCGCAGAACGGCACCAGGATGCACTGGTTTCATTTCACTTTCCATAACTATATCTCTTAATGATAGTCAATGTAATTAATTTCGTATACATTACCTTCTTCAAAGCGGAATACAATTCTATAATTGCCTGTAACCCAAACTGCCCAAAATCCTTTTAAATCTCCACTTAATTCATGTAACCGATAACCTGGAATTGCTTTGATCGGATCGAGTGTTTTTGCGGTATTTAAAACCGACAAAATACGTTTGATCTTTTCCACTTGTTCAGCGGGTAGCTTCGAAGAATTATTCTTTTCCGAAAGTAACCTAAGCCCTTTATGTACAATGGTTTCAATTATTTTTACAAATATACAGTGAAACCCCAGAGGTTACAATTTTAGCAAATATTTTTAATTTAGAAGTTAATCAATTGAAGAGTAAATCTGACTGCTAATTGTTATATGAAGTTTATCCTTTCCACCCAAACCAACTCCCAATCCTTCGAACCATCCTTTTCTCAAATTCCCAAAAAAAAGAAAATCGGCCCCAAACCCAGCCCCAGGCAAGTAAAACGGCCTGGTAAAGAGGTAAAATAATAAGAATATTCACAGTCCAGAGAAGCCAGGAAGGCGATGTTTCTTTTGATATGCCGACAAGATTAAAAAGTGCGCGCTTAATGTATAAAATGGAAAATCCGGTACAGGCAAAAACCAGTAAAATGATTAAGACATCCCATCCATTTTTGACATTCCAGCGCTGCTTTAACTTTTCAATCATAGAAATTTATTCGTATAAAAATCCTAAGTGATCTGCTTTGATGATTTCGGTATCCAATGGAAGGAATTCTTCCCAGAACGGATCATTTGGAAGTCCTGCTTTACAAATAATCGGCTCCTTTTTTACAGGATGTTCAAAGAAAAGGCGACGGGCATGTAGGTTAATGCCCGCATCCGGATTTGCTTTTGGATAACCATATTTCAAATCCCCACGAATCGGACAACCCATTGAAGCAAGCTGAACACGTATCTGATGCGGACGGCCGGTTACCGGAGTAACTTCAAGCAAATTGAATTTATTTACATCACCCAAAAGTCTGTAACTAAGTTCAGCACGCTGCGATCCCGGAACTTCGTAATCGTAAGCCGTTGTTACATTTCTCTTCTCATCTTTGATAAGCCAGTGAACAAGTTTCCCCTTTTTTTCCGGCGGACGATTTTTTACAACGGCCCAATATGTTTTTTGTACATCGCGTTTACGGAAGATTTCATTCATTCTTTCCAACGCTTTCGACGTTTTTGCGAATACGACCAAACCACTCACCGGGCGGTCCAGACGGTGCACTGTTCCTAAAAATACAGCTCCCGGCTTGTCGTACTCTTCTTTGATATATTCCTTCAACATTTCAAGTAAAGGCTTGTCGCGCGTGGAATCGCCCTGAACAAGTATACCTGGTTCTTTGTTGACAATCAGTAAGTGATTGTCTTCATATATAATTTGAAATGGGCGCTTTGCCATAATTTTCTGTTTTAAACTTTTGTTTTTCTTATCAAGATAACAAAAGGGAGGTGATCAATAAGACTCCTTTTCGTTTGGAAAAGATTTGCCTTTAACGTCTTTAATATAATTTGTAATCGCTTCGTTCATGATGTCATTTAAATTGGCATACTGACGAAGAAAACGTGGTTTAAACCCTTTGTTGATACCCAGCACATCATGCAAAACAAGAATTTGTCCATCTGCATGCGGCCCTGCTCCTATTCCAACCGTTGGAATGGAAATACTTTCCGAGACCAATTTGGTAAGTGATGAAGGAATTTTTTCCAGAACCACTGAAAAACAACCAATTTCATCCAGCATTTTGGCATCTTCCAAAAGCTTTTTAGCTTCGACTTCTTCTTTGGCACGAACAGTATAAGTACCAAATTTATAAATCGACTGCGGCGTAAGTCCCAAATGTCCCATAACCGGAACGCCGGCACTTAAAATCCGCGTTATAGATTCCTTAATTTCAAGTCCGCCTTCCAGCTTCACCGCATGTGCGCCGGATTCTTTCATAATACGGATCGCAGAACGCAGCGCTTCTCCCGAATTTCCCTGGTAAGAACCAAACGGAAGGTCCACTACTACCAATGCACGTTTCACCGCACGTACAACGGATGACGCGTGATAGATCATCTGGTCAATCGTAATGGGTAATGTCGTTTCATGACCCGCCATCACATTGGAAGCCGAATCTCCTACAAGAATTAACTCAACACCGGCGGCATCCACGATACCGGCCATTGAATAATCGTAAGCGGTCAAACAGGATATTTTTTCGCCCCGCATTTTCATTTCCTGAATGATGTGGGTCGTAACGCGTTTTATATCAGAACTATGTACAGACATTTTTTTAATTGTTATTGGTTAGGGTTAATGGTTAACGGTTAATTATTAATTGTTAATGTTCTTGCATTAACAATTAACCATTTACAATTAATCATTAAAAAACTACCTTCTTATCAGCCAGTTTTCCGGATTCAGGCGCGATGTACTTTTCCAGATCTGGAATTGAAGTTCAGAAGTCCCGTCTCCGTCCGTTGCAACGCGTCCAATGGTTTCTCTGGCTTTTACTTTTTGTCCGGCCTGAACAGTCACACCCGACATTTTTGCATATACAGTCATGTAATTTCCATGCTGAATGGCTACAACATTGCCCATTCCCGGCATTTGCGTTACATCCAGAACAACGCCGTCGTAAACTGAGCGAACCGTTTCACCTGCATTTGTTTGTATATCAACCCCAAGATTATCAACCATTACACCTTTCAAAACAGCATGCGGACGTTGTCCAAAGTGGCCGGAAATAAATCCTCTCGTTGGCCACGACAACCGTGATTGCGAAGCTGCAAATGATGATGCAAGCGTAACTTCTTCATCACTCATCCCGCTTGATGAAACAACAGGCTCTTCTTTGGGTTCTTCAACAACAACTTTTGCTTCTCCTTTTTTCTCTCTTTCTGCATTCTCACGCGCTACACGTTCGCGTTCCGCTTTTCTTTTTGCCTCACGTTCAGCACGTTCTTCTCTTTCTCTTCTTTCACGCTCTTTTTTCTCTCTTTCGGCGATACGGCGAATATTGGCTTCCAATAAATTAGTCGCTTTCCGGTTTTCGGCTAACTGGTTTCGCAGTTCAACTTCCTTTTGGGATAATTCTTTTACAACTTCATCCTGCTTGGTTTTCAAGCCTTCAAGTTTTGTATTTTCTGAAACCTGAGTGACCAGTACTGTTTGCTGCTGTTGTTTTTTGGAAGTAATACGCTGGCGTTCGGCCATCAATTCCTTTTCCAAAACTTCCATTTGCTTAACCTGTCCTTGTCTGGCGTCCGTATATTGTTTTAAATATTTGTAACGTAAAACAAACTGGTTGAAAGTCCCTGATGAAAACAGGAAAACCAACTGATTCAGATACACGTTCCTCTTTGACGCTTCATAAATCATGTCGCCATATTCGGCTTTTAACTTACCCAGATCATTAGCCAAAACCTGACGCTTTTTTTCAAGCGTTTTAAGTTCCTTATCAAGGATAGCCATATCATCTGAAAGCAGATCAATCTTCTTTTTTAAGTTATTGATTTGCTGATTCAGTGCGCGTAACTGACCAAGGTTGACGTTTTTCTGAGAAGATGTCTGTTTCAGAATGCTCTGAATTTCATTCATCTTGCTCTGGTTTTCACTTTTTTCCCGTTCCAGTTGTTCACGGGTTTTTTGAGCAAATACGTTAAAAGACGTACAGCACAAAATCGTGAGTACCAGAAATAAACGGCGATAATTCGGTTGATGAAAGGGCATATTTGTTTTTCTTGCTGCCAAAATACCTTAAAGGGCGCGTAAAGTTAAGCAGACTTCACGTTTTTGTGCCTATAATAAGTGGAGAATCTGATTTTTACCTTTTTCGGGTATAACTTGAAGGTATACTAAATGGGAATCCCGGATTTTTACTTGCCAATTCTACCTTGTTATGTTTGATATGCATGGTTGTCTGGTAGAATTGTCTGTCTTTTTGAGATTGAACATCCAGATTAATCTGACTGCCAAAGGGAAACAGAGAACCATTTACATCTTTAAAATCCTCATAATTCAGCACAAACGTATTTTTTGTAGGTACTTCAACCGCTTTAAGCTTTTGCAGTTTTAGATTTTTTTCGTCGATATAATTATCTAAAACGATCCGGGCATTCTCCTGATGAAGAATCACAAACTCATTTTCTTTGTAAAATTTTGCCTCAGCTGTGGGTGCAAAGGGCAGATTTCCTATAATAATCGACTGTAAAAGTTTAAAATTCAGATCGAAATTATATTGTTTGCTAAGCTGCGCGTAAGTGAAAACGAAATATTCCTTATGAAATTTATCAACGAAAACAATCGAATCCGGCGTGATTAAACCACGTGCTACTTCAAAGCCAACACCCGTCACAGAAAGCCAGATCAGGCTGTCTTTTTTTATTCTGATATTGACATTTGTATTGTCGAAATCCTGCGTGCTGCTGCGAAATGAAAATTTGGATTTTGTCAAAAGATAATCAAATGCGATTTCTTTTACCGTCACAGGCGCAATTGTATTTGCAGCTACTGAATCTTTTTTTGAAGAATCTTTTATTACAAAGGAGGAATCAAGCGTTGGCCTTGATGTTCCTTTTACAAGATGTTTTTTGTGGCATGAAGTAAACCAAATACAGCCCAAAGCCAGGAACCATACCGTAATCTTATTGTTCATGTAATGTTCCGGTTGCTATTTTTTTGTCCAGTAGTTCAGTTGTTTCTCCCATTTTTTTGGCTTTTTTCCATTGAACCACCGCATTATCGCGCTCGCCCAGCTTAAAAAGTACATCTCCATAATGTTCAACAATCGTGCCACTAATATTGGATGTATCCTGAATCGCCTTTTCCAGTGATTCTTTTGCCTTTTTATAATCTTTTCTGATGTATAATACCCAGGCGTAAGTATCCAGATATGTGGCATTATCCTGGTGCTGCTGCACCAGACGTTCTGACATTTTTAACGCCAGATCCAGCTTTTCCTTACGCAGGGAAAGGAAATAACTGTAATTATTTAAAACGTGGTCGTTGTCTGGATTTTCTTGCAAAGCAAGGTCATAAGCGGCATCAGATTTTGCATTATCACCAAGTCCGTTATAAGCATCACCAAGCTGCGCATGGATATACGGGATCATATCCGGCTTGTCTGTAATCAGTTTCAGACTTTCTTCAAAAGATGAAATGGCTTGTTTATAATTCTTTTTCATCAAAAGAGCCGTTCCGTTGGAGTACCACAAAAGGCCTTGATTCGGGAAAATTTCAAGTGCTTTTTCAGAATGAGCAAGCAGACTATCAACCTGGTTTAATTCTCCATCCAGTTGAATAACCGCACCCCATACTTCATATACGGAACCATCGATTCTGGCTGCTTTCGCATACATATCACGCGCCTCCTCCTTTTTCCCACGCTGCATCAATTGATCGGCGTAAATAACATTTGTCCTGGCTTCATTTGGATGTGTATCTGCCAATTGTTTGGCAAGTACCAGTGCCTCATCTTTATCTTCATCCGTTTTCAGCATTTTCAAATAGCCTGAAAGCACGCGGATTTTAGGATCAGCATCCAGATTTGGATTGGCGAAAACCAGTTTTAATTCCTGATTACATTTTTGTATATCTCCATTGCGACGATAAATATCTGCCAGCAGAACGTGTGCCTGCGCTTCGTCAGGATTAATTTTTAAAGCTTCCTGTAATGGCGAGATCGCATCAGAAATTTTATCGTTCGCAATCAGCATTTCGGCCATTTCTACCCGATAACTTGCTTCGCCTGGTTCGTTATCAATCAGTTTTTTTGCCTCGGCAAGCGCTTTGTCCAGTTTATTTTCTCTCAAATAAAGCTGTTCTTTCTGATGAGTTATTTCCTCGGTCACACCGATCGACTTTTCGAGAAGATTATAGGTCTGGATTGCTTTATCAAACTGTTCATTAAAAACATAAACAGCAGCGAGCTCAATTCCATATTCAAGGTTTTCAGGATTTTTGGCTACAAGTGGTTCGTAGATTTGCGCGGCTTCCGTGTATTTCCTTTTTTTAGCATAAAGTTCTGCCAGTTGCTGAGCGTAAAACGGATTGGTTTTATCAAGCTCATATGCTTTTTTAGCAGGAATCAGGGCGTCGTCCTGTCTGTCAAGTTTTAGAAGAGCTGTTGCTAATAAGTAATATCCTGCTCCGTCCGCCGGACTTTTTTTAATAATCTGTTCAAAAACCGGAAGTGCCCGGGCTGGCTGATCCGTCATCATAAACTTCATACCTTCTGAGGTAAGTGTTTCCTCTTCAAGCCGAAATGCAGATTCTGGTGCAGATTTTTCCTTTTCATGCGTTTTAGTCCGACGCTGTGCATCGGCATGCATAATTCCGACAGCCATTAACAGGCTTGTAAGCAAGAATATCCTAAATAATTCTATCCTCATATTTTATCTTGTTGCCTATCAGGAATTAAGGCAGACCGGCTATTTCAATATAAACAGCAAAGGTACCAATTTTTTGGGGTTGCCCGGCAGAAATTCCCGCCTGATCTTCAATAGTAACGGATATTATAAAATATTCTTGTAAGAAACTCAGTTATCGTACAGAATAACCTCCTTCTCCCGAACCCGGTATACCCCAGGCTGTTAATGCCTCCGCCCGAATCGTCACATTTGTTGTTGCATCAGTATTAAAATAACTAAATTTTGCTTTGCCATTTTTGTCCGTTCTAAGTAGTGGAGCCCAGAAAATTGTCGACCGATAATCGGGAACATTGTTGTTAGGCAGATCCAAATCATAACGGGGTGTATAAAATTCGCGAGGAGTATTAAAACCAGCGATTTTGGAAACAGTTACACCCGGCACAACATCTTTGGAATAATCATAATTGACATTGGCACGTTTTGTCAAAACTGAAATGACACCTCCGCCGCCACGACTTCCAAATATAGCCGCGGAGGTACCTTTTAGCACATCAATTGTTTCAACATCAAAAATATTGAGGGAAGTGATTAAAGCCTTGTCCGTAGGCACGCCATCAAGTAAAAATGTCGGTTCCGTATTACTGTTTCTGATTCGAATTGTAGCATTGGAACCGGACCCGGAAACGACCACTCCTGCTACACGTCCCTGAATCATATCAAGTACAGTCATAGCGCCTCCCGTGGTCATTTGAGATACTTTTATGGTTGCATCCGCATGGCTGTATAATTTCCTTGTATCTCGCTGAGCCTCTTTTTGTCCTCGGATTGTTACTTCTTTTAAAAGTTTCTCCCTGCTATCCCGGATTTTCTTTTCAATTGCCAGATACTCTTCCGTTCTTTTTAAATATGCGGCCATTTGCAAGGCGTCAACAGTAATGGGGTAAAATGGAATTCGGGAAATGGTGAATTTTGGCGGGTCAAAAGGAGTTACCAGGATATTGAGCATATCCCTGTTTTTAGGACTCATGCCTTGCAGGCGGACATTTAAGGAATCTTTAAAAACCAGATTATCAAGCGAAAACAATCCTGTTGCTCCTGATTCTGTCGTTAGAAAAGTATTTATACTATCACCAGTAAGATAAACGGACAGCATCACATTTTCGACAGGTTTTTTAGAACGTTTTACTTCTCCCTGAATGGAAAAACCCTGTTCAACAAAACGGGCTGGTGCTGTATGGGTTTCCTGTAAAACATCTTTCCAATCAAACCGGCGCCATCCCTGAGTCATCATCAGTACATCAACTTTAATTTTCCGGTCTTCTTTTGTTTGATCAAAATAATAAGCGGGCTGCTCAATATTACCTTTCAGGTCAGAAGAAAGCATAAGGTAAGAAACAATGTTCTGGTCAAATGGCTGCTGGGCAATCTGGCCTGCATCTGTAACGGCTACTGACAAATTGGTTTCAACCGGCGCACCGGCGCTGTCTGTGACCATTAATTCAACCTCGGTTTTTTCTCTTAATTTGTATGTATTTTTTGCTGTATTAATTTTAACATTAAGACGATCTCCGTGATCTATAAAAACGACTCTTTCACAAACGGGCTGATTTAGATGATCAAAAAGAGTAAGTTGGGTAATACCATCCGGAAATGCTGATGTGGGAACGTTAAGCTGTAAACCTTTTTTTGACACTTTTCCTTTGGCTGCAAAAGCAACCAAACCTCTTGTATGTCCAATAATATTTACTTCTTTATCAGAATTATCGGGGAAGTTGGCATAAATGAGCACACGCATTTTATCCGAAGTAGTCAGGTTATTGACCATCATGATATATCCTTCCGGCTTAACCTCAGGGAGGTTAAATGTTTTAAAAGGCTCTGAGTTCTTTCTCAGATAAGCAGTATATTTTTGGTTAGCGACTGGCGTAAAGGGAAATTTCCCCATTCCTAAATGCTCACTTTTCAGAGGGACAATAGTATCGTTACTCTGGTTTAGAATATAGCCATTGACATCCGTTCCTAAACCAGATTCATCAATAGCTTTAAATCCTATACGGGTGCTCAGGCCGGCAACAAGTTGTCCGCCTTCGGGAAAAAACTGAACATCAAGCGCTGAGGCAGGATTGGCTGGTTTATCTACGTCATCATTAAAAAGATATATGTCTTTATGAAAAAAGAAATCTTCCTGGAAGTTGCGCATCCAGTTTGTGTAAGCACGGATGGTATAAGCGCCTTTTGGCAAGTCATCCGTTAGGGGAATATCTCCGTTTCCAAAACCTCCGTCAAGTTTCACCCTCCGCAACGCTATATTTTTTCCACTCCTTTTATCAATCAAATCGACATAAAGAACCTGACTTGCGCTATCTGCGAAATGTACGGAACCTTCGGCCAGATATGCTTTGAACCAAAGGGTGTCACCAGTTATGTAATATGGTTTGTCAAGATGCAGATAAGCTTTTTCCTGAGGGAAAATGCGGCGGTATTCTTGTAATCTCGTTAGAATTATTTTTGAAAAATCGTCTTCCGCCCATTTGTAAGAAGCGAGCAGAAAAATGGCGAAAATAAGTGTGGTGATTTTTAGAAAGGTGAGTTTGAAGGGCATGGCTGATGAATTTTTAATTTGTTATGAAAGGTTAGAAGTGTGGTTTTATCATGATTATATTTTGGAATTATAAATAGATTTGGTTGTGATCCCTATGTCACCCTTTCAGGGTTAATAAATAGCTCGTTGATACATTTTCTATAATAATGTCATCCCTTCGGGATTTTTGCAATTCAATTTTTAAGATTAAAAGGTTTTGGTTTTGATCTCCTATATCACCCTTTCAGGGTTTAATAAAAAGCCCGTTGACACATTTTCTATAATAATTTCATCCCTTCGGGATTTTGGCCATTCGATTTTTAAGATTAAAAGATCTTGATTGTGGTTTCTTATGTCACCCTTTCAGGATTTAAATAATTGCTAGTAATTACATTTCTATAATAATGTCATCCCTTCGGGATTTTTGCACTTTAAACTTTTTAGATTAAATGTTGTGATTTTGTGCCAGCCTTTCAGGAAATAAATGCTAATAAAAGCACTTTTCTGAAAAAATAATCTCCGCAAATCCTTTCCTCATTGAGATCCAAAATCCCGAAGGGATGATATTATTATAGAAAATAGATCAATGCGAGAAACCAAAACCCGGAACGGGTGGCATAACCTGCTTAACTAACCACTCACACTCCAAATGATTTGAAATCGTCATTCACTCAATCCAATCAAACAAATACTTCTCATCGTATTTAACCTGAAATTTCGCAAGCATATCAATATATTCCTCCTTAAAAGTTTTCTTTTGATGATGTGCTTCCTGGTTACTAATATACTTAAAAACAGAATCGATTTGTGATTGTCCATAAGTAAATGGGCCAAAACCTTCCTGCCAGGAAAACTTGCCTTTCACAAAGTTTTTAGAATTGATAAAATTGGAAGAATTGTTTTTGATATCTCTTACCAGGTCCGAGACAGACATTGATGGGCGAAGTCCAATAAAAATATGTACATGATCACCAACTCCGTTAACAATAATTGGCTTTTGATTTTTGCCTTTAATAATACCGGCAATGTATTCGAAAAGCTCCGCCCTGAATTCCTTTTTATTAAATTTTCTCTGCCTTTTACAGCGAAAACCACCTGAACATACATTTGTGAAAATGTACCAGCCATATCAATATTAAGTTAGTGTGTGTTAATTAAATAATAATCAATTCTTTCGATTCAAACGCTGTACCGCAAGAAAAATAGGATAACTAAGTATTAAAAATAAGATCGAAAATTTACTGCTTGAAATATCCTGAACGACCGCTGCAACTAAAAAAGCCAAGGAAATAATAAGCATCAAAATGGGCAAAAACGGATAAACCGGTACTTTCCAGGGACGAGCCAAAAGTGGTTCTTTTTTTCTTAACATAAGCAAAGAAGCAAATCCGGAGGTATAACCAAGAACAAAAAAGAACGTTGCGATATCTGAAAGTTTTTCACAAGCCTCTTTTCCTACCAGAATAAGAATGATAGCAACTCCTGCTGTTATTGGCATTGCAAGTGCCGGTGTTCCTCCTTTATTGACATAGGTTGCAGCGTTAATGAATAAACCATCGCGGCTCATGGAATATAAAACTCTTGGATTAAAGAGCATTTGTGCGTTCACAATACCGAGAATCGATACCATTAAAAAGATTGTAACAATTTTCGCGGATCCTTCGCCAAATATGAGTTTAATCGCATCCGCAGCGGCAAGTTTGGAATTGGCTAATTCATTCATTGGTAAAATGTAAAGTATAGCGAGGTTGCAAAGAAGATAAATAATGATGATCAGCAAAACCCCGCCAATCATCGATTTTGGGAGATTTTTAGTTGGATTTTCGTCTTCTTCTGTAAAGTAAGCAGCTGTATGCCAGCCATCATAAGTATAGAAAATCGCTTGGAGAGAAAATATAATCGGACCGATAATGCTGCCGTTCTGGATGATTTTGCTGGTTGTTAAGCTGGCATCGGCGGAGGAAATTTCTTTTCCATAAATATAACAAACAGCCACAAAAGTGAATAAACCAACGGCTTTGAGGAAACTCATGACATTTTGAAAAGTACTGGCCAAGGCAAGGCCGACCCAATGTATTCCAGTCAGAGTTAATAATATAGAAGCTGCGACATATGGTTCGTAACCTAAAAGTGATGGAATCAAAAGTGCCAAATATTCACTCATCGTGTAAACTCCGAAACCTAAAGCCGCGCAAGTGCCCATCCAGCTGTTTATTCCCACCACAAATCCTGCATAATCACCGAAAGCGCGACGTGCATACACATACCAGGCGCCTGCTTTTGGTACAGAAGTTCCAAGTTCTATCGTACAAAGTGTTCCGAGAAAAGCATACAAACTGACTGCAATCCACACGCCCATAATGAGCCAGGGTTCTCCCAATTGCGCTGCGATAGGTCCTGGTTTTCGAAGAATTCCGGTTCCGATTGTACCACCGATCGTTACGGCAATACCAAAGCCGACACCGAGTATTTTGAGTAATTCTTTTTTGGGAGAAGGTTGCGTCATAGGAGTGATCAGGAAAAGTGCTTTTCCGAAAATAGTCAAAGTTTCGGAAAGTCAGTGCTACCGTACCACTGTTAGTCAAAATGGAGATTGACAAGGTAAGCAAAAAAATAGGGTACAAGCCCGGAAGCGTGTACCCTACTAAAAAATTATCGTTTTTACCCTACAAAACCGCCTCAGCCAAAACCAAAACTTTATTGTTCAGTACTTCAACCACACCACCGTCGATGGTATAAGTTGTTTTGGCGCCACTGATATCGACAACTACGTCTCCGCGTTTAAGCGAGCTTACAAGCGGAGCATGGTTATTCAATACCTGAAACTGTCCGTCGGTACCCGGTAAAGTAACAGCATTTGCTTCTCCGGCAAATACTTTTTTATCTGGGGTAATGATATCTAAATGCATATTTATTGGCTTTTGGCTGTTAGCAATCAGCTTTTAGCTTTGATAAAATATCGCGCTATCAGCTGTTAATCAATATTGTGATTATCTGTTAGCAGCTTCTGCCATCATTTTTTCACCTTTGATCTGAGCATCTTCGATAGTTCCAACAAGGTTAAATGCCATTTCAGGAAGGTGATCGTATGATCCGTCCATGATCTGGTTGAAACCTTTGATTGTATCGTTGATGTCTACCAACACACCTTTAAGACCTGTAAACTGTTCAGCCACAAAGAAAGGTTGTGACAAGAAACGTTCTACACGACGAGCGCGTGATACAACCAGTTTATCTTCGTCAGATAATTCTTCCATACCCAAGATCGCGATGATATCCTGCAATTCTTTGTAGCGTTGCAAAATGTTTTTCACACGTTGAGCACAGTCGTAATGTGCATCACCTAATGTTTCTGCGTTCAAAATACGAGAAACTGAATCTAGTGGATCCACAGCAGGATAAATACCTTTTTCAGCAACTTTACGAGAAAGCGTCGTTGTTGCGTCCAAGTGAGTAAATGTCGTCGCTGGCGCTGGATCCGTCAAGTCATCCGCAGGTACGTAAACGGCCTGTACAGATGTAATAGAACCACGTTTTGTAGACGTGATACGTTCCTGCATCTGTCCCATTTCAGTAGCAAGCGTTGGCTGGTAACCTACCGCCGAAGGCATACGACCCAAAAGAGCTGATACCTCAGAACCTGCCTGTGTAAAACGGAAGATATTATCGATAAAGAAAAGGATATCACGTCCTTGTCCTTCGCCGTCTCCGTCACGGAAATATTCAGCAACTGTAAGACCTGTCAAGGCAACACGTGCACGTGCTCCAGGAGGCTCGTTCATCTGACCGAACACGAAAGTCGCCTGTGAATCTTTCAAAGTTTCGTAATCCACTTTTGAAATATCCCATCCGCCTTCTTCCATGCTGTGTTTGAAATCGTCACCGTATTTAATAATACCAGCTTCGATCATCTCACGCATCAAGTCATTTCCTTCACGGGTACGCTCTCCAACACCTGCAAATACTGAAAGACCAGCATATGCTTTTGCAATGTTGTTGATCAATTCCTGAATCAATACTGTTTTACCAACACCAGCACCACCAAACAAACCGATTTTACCACCTTTTACATAAGGAGCAAGCAAATCGATCACTTTGATACCTGTGAAAAGTACTTCCGTAGCCGTTGCAAGATCTTCATATTTAGGAGCTCCACGGTGAATTGAAATACGTTTGTCTGTTGCGTCTACTGCTTTAAGACCATCAATAGGCTCTCCAATTACGTTGAATAAACGTCCTTTAATTGATTCTCCTGTCGGGATTGTGATTGGAGAACCAAGCGGAGTTACCGTCATCCCGCGGAACATACCTTCTGTACTATCCATCGCGATAGTACGAACTCTGTCTTCTCCCAAGTGCTGCTGACACTCAAGAATTACTTTTTGACCGTTTGATTTGATGACCTCTAATGCATCAAGAATAGCCGGGATGCGTTCGCTGTCTTCAAATGATACGTCTACAACGGGTCCAATTACCTGCGTAATTTTTCCTAAGTTTGTCGCGTTTGCCATTATAAGAATTTTAGTATAGTCTATGAGAGGTTATTTTCGAACCGCAAAAGTAGGAGATAATTTGGTCAGTACCAATAGTGTCACAATTGATTTATAGGATATTTTTTAGAAAATCCCCCAAATTATGTGAAAAGTGTATAGAAATTATCAGAATTGCTCTCAAAATTGGTTTCGGCAGGAACTTTTTATTTCTTGTTAAGACAAATATTATTAAGCTTTAAGTTATATTTTGAAAGTTTGACTAATTAATAGGTCATTTGATGAAGTTCTAAAAATGATTAAATTTGAGTACTATTAAATCGAATTTTATGAATGCACAACTTTTAGAAAGGATTACATTCAACCCTAGTCAGTGTGGTGGCAAACCCTGCATTCGTAATATGCGTATCAGAGTAACTGATGTTCTTGAATTACTCGCAAATGGATTAACTCCCGAGCAAATTGTTACAGAAGAGCTTCCAAGTTTAGAATTGGATGATATTACAGCCTGTTTACTGTACGCGACTATAAAAATAAATCACCCTGTCTTTCAGGCAGCATGACGATTATTTTAGATGCTAATTTACCTCCAAGTTTAGCTTTATGGATCACCGCGAAGTTTCAGATAGATTGTTATTCCGCAGAATATCTGAATTTAAATAATGCTGAAGATAAAGAAATATTTTCGATTGCGAGGGAGAAGAATGCCATTGTAATAACAAAAGATGACGATTTTGTTTCTCTTCTAATACGCAATGGAAGTCCACCCAAAATAATATGGCTTACTTGCGGAAATACTTCAAAGTCCAGGTTGCAAGAAATCTTTACTTTTAATCTAGTGCAGGCACTGCAAACCCTTCAATCAACCGACTTAATAGAAATTACCGGACGTTAATGTTAGTTTTAACCTATTATATCAAAACTACAAAAGACGTCGTTGGTAAACTTTCCCTGTCGGAGCAAAAATATTTATGAAAGAACTTTTTTTCTGGAGAGTCTGGTCTTCCTCTGAACGCCGTATCAGTATTGCGGCTTTTGTTACCATTATCCTGTCTCTTCTTTTCTTTATAGTAAAAGGTATTGATCCGCTGGCAAATGTCATCCGGTGGGATGTTTTGAGTGAATTATCTGACATTTCTACGGTTGTTGACATTTTAAAATTTGATCAGTGGCAATACGGAATTTCCGGTCCTTCCAGTCTTATAACTGAGCAATTTGTAGCGTCAACGATGCAAACCGATTTCCTGACCATCAAAATATTCTGGGGATTAATCATCGTTGGACTTTCCTTTATCCTTGCTTCGCTAACCACGATGCCCCGTTTCTGGTATCTGGCTGGTATGGTAACATTTATAGTTTTACTGGCTTCTGCCCGGCTGGAAACGCTGGGTATTTTTGGCGAGGGGAGCCGTGGATTTTTTATTCTGAGCGTGGCTTTGTATGCTGGACTTAGCTATTATTTCCATGCCTTCCGTCCTGATTTTGGAATCGGAATAAGGATTTTGGGACTTTTGAGCATTTCCCTAATCCTGTTATTAATTGTTGCATTCGTTTCGCCAGTTTCTTTTCCGGCACTTACAGCAGCATCCTATTCTATGCCGATCTGGCTGTTGATTTCAATTTTGTTTTTATTGATCTCAGCAACAGAAATTATTGCCGGATTGGTTTGGCTTAGTACAAGCGGCCAGGTGAAAGCAGGGAAATCCGGGTTCACGAATTTTTTGGTTATAACGATACTTTATCTTGTCTCACTGATTCTGCTTTATTTAAAAAATACACGTCAGATCGATTGGGATCTTACTTTATTAAGCCCCGTTTATTTAGCCATCGCCGCAGGAATTTTAGGCATATGGGGTTTCAAAAAAAGAGCAGATTCTGCCAGCAGCATTCTTTCTTTTCGCTCAACCGGATTCTGGTTGTATACGGGAATGTTTATCGTTACAGGCGCTCTTGCCGGTTATGCGGCAGGCTCCGCTAATGACCCACTTTTGGAAGTGCTTGAAGATGTTGTCGTAAATGGACAATTGGCAATGGGTATCGTCTTTCTGTTTTATATTATCATCAATTTTTACGCTGTTTTCAAACAGAATTTAGCTGTTCATAAAGTCTTGTATAAACCGATGCGTTTTGGTTTAACCCAAACAAGATTATTCGGTTTTGCAGGGGTTGTCATTTTATTTTCGATACAACGCTTATTGCCGGTACATCAGGGAATTGCTGCCTACTTCAATGGTTTGGGTGATTTATACTCAAACACACGTGAATATCCTCTGGCCGAGCAATATTACAAAATGGCTTTGCAGCAGGAATTTCAAAATCACAAATCCAATTATGCACTTGCTTCTCTGGCTTTAAATCAGGGTGATCAGGTTGCGGCTTCTTATTATTTTCGTCAGGCACTATTAAAAAATCCTTCGCCACAAGCTTACGCAGGTTTAATAGGCGTTTTGATGCAGGAAAGTTTATTTTTCGATGCGATTTTCAGTTTGCAGGAAGGGCTGAGGACTTTCCCGGAAAGCGGAGAGTTGCTGAATAATCTGGGTATGCTTTATGCAAAAACCAATGTGGCTGACTCCGCTCATTATTATCTGGATAAGGCTGAAAAAACCAGCAAAAAACCAGAAGTTCCTGCTACCAATTTATTAGCAATCTGGGCAAGAAGTACCGATTCGGGTTTATTGGATTCGTTAGCTAATAATAGCAAGTCTCAAAAATATCTTTCCTGGGAGGCTAACTGGCTGGCAATTCAGAATTTGCGCCAGAATTTTTCCAAACAGGATTTTAATAAGGATGTGATCAAACCGGATTCAACGCTTAGTGTTTCGGGATTGGCTTATCTGGTGAATTATTCTAAAAATCAGGCAAGAGAAGACAGTCTGCCAGCAGTTTTTTTACCAAAACTTGCAAATAAAAATCAGCTGCTTGCTGAGGATTTATCGCTGGCAGCACTTTATCCTGAATTTTACAGCGGCGATAAGTTAAAAGCCATTGAGACACTTTCAAACTGGGCTGAACAGGGAGGAGAAAAAGCAAAAGGATATCACAAAATTTTAGGTCACTGGTTGTTGCAGGTTGGATTGTATGACCTGGCAATCAAACACCTGACAAACGTGGATGGCGTGGAAGGAACACTTGGACAGGCAGTTGGATATGCATTATCAGGCCAGCAGGCAATCGGTGGGATTTTACTTGAAAAATTACAGGAAAAGGAGAAAAGTCCTGCTCTGCAAAATCTGCAAACTACTTTGGCCAATATAAAACCGCCAAAAACCAAAGCAGATTCTCTTTTCGCCAAAGCACAAAAATCACCTTCGGAAAAGAATTTTGATGCCGCTGTTCATGCCAACCCTTTCGACGCTAAAATTGTAGCAGCAAGTGCCAATTTTTACCGTCAGAAAAAACAGATTCCAAAAGCTTATAAGATTGTTTTGAATGCATTGAAATTCAATGATCGGGCATATTTGCTTTGGGAAGAATATACTATTTTAAGTTTGCAGCAAGGCCTTATCGGACAAGCAGATGAAGGTGAGGCGATGGTAAAAGAAATCTCCTCTCCTGCCGATTATCAGGCTTTTTCGGCTCGCTATCAGCCTATGCGCGCTCTCATCGAAAAACAAAGAGCGGAGTTTAAGTGATTTTTTATTTTAGCATTCGAATCGTGTAATCTGCCTGGTTTTAGATTCAAAAACCGAAACAGCAATATGACGTTACAGTGGAAATCTTCTTTAAGCGGAAAAGAGACGCGGATCTTTCGTGGCAAAGTCATAGCTGGCTTGCTCAAAAAAGGTGTCTGGAAAGAAGATGGTTATGGAGAGCTTAACGGTTATATGCTTAAATTCGAGACAAAAGGTTTTCTCAATCGTGTTACTACGATATTGGATATTGAAGGAAAAACAGAACTTGGCATGATTGAATATAAAACCTGGAAAAGCACAGCAGTCATTACTTTTGAAAATAAAACTTATGCATGGAATTTTGATTCCTGGATGAGGAAAAAGTGGCAAGTGGGCAATGAAACCAGCGTTGCAGTATTTTCAAAAACAAGTCTCTGGAAGAATGAAGGAGAAATTGAGGTTGAAAATATATCACCGGCAGTTGTTCTGGCGGGACTTTTTGTTTACAGTTATTTCTGGAAAATAGCGGCCGCATCTTAATGAATAGAAACTTTCCTATCAAACTATAATTTCAGTATGAAAATCATTGAAACGACCGATATCTCAAAACGTTATGTGATGGGCAGCGAGGTAATCCAGGCTCTGAAATCGGTAACAATATCCGTAAGCAGGGGAGAATATGTCGCTTTCATGGGGCCGTCTGGTTCCGGAAAATCTACTTTGATGAATATTATTGGTTGTCTGGATACACCCAGTACCGGAAAATATATTTTGAATAATAAAGATGTAAGTGATATGACAGAAAGCGAACTGGCTGAGATCCGGAATAAGGAAATCGGTTTCGTTTTCCAGACTTTCAATCTTTTACCAAGAATGTCTTCGCTTGATAATGTGGCTTTGCCTCTAATTTATGCTGGTTTAAACAAGGCAGACCGGACCGAAAAAGCAATGCTTTCACTAAAAAATGTCGGTCTGGAAAACCGTGCAGGACATAGACCAAATGAACTTTCCGGAGGACAACGCCAACGTGTAGCCATTGCGCGTGCCCTTGTAAATGATCCGAGTATTTTGCTGGCCGATGAACCGACAGGTAACCTGGACACAAAGACTTCCTATGAGATCATGGATCTTTTTGATCAGTTATACAGCCGTGGAAATACAATTGTAATGGTGACTCACGAAGAGGACATCGCACATTATGCACACAGAATCATACGCTTACGGGATGGTTTGGTTGAATCTGATTCTATTAATCCAAATCCGACAAAGGTTGGGCATCTGGTCTGATGACACAGATGTCATTTGATATTATTTTAGTAACTTTGAGAAAACCTATCAGTAATATGGATGGAATCAGCTACTTAATTGAGTTATTGGAGGATATCGAAGATGAAATAGCGATTGATTTACGGAAAGATGAAGAGCGACTTAATTGGGATGACGTAAGAGAGGAATTGATGAGAAAAGACTAGAAATTAATAAAACTTCCAGGTAGCATTTCCTCAATAAAAATACAAGAATCAAAGTAAAATCCGAATGAATTACTGAATCGATGTAATTTATTCGGATTATTTTTAGTTAATACCTTTATGAAAATAAATTTCGCAGACTTAATTTTATTTGAAAACGAGGATTTCCTTCTCGTTAATAAACCACCTCATTTGGCCACGCTGGATGAACGTACCGCCGACCGTGGCGGAAGTGTTTTACGCCTTGCCAAGGAATACAATTCTGAATTACAGGCCGCTCACAGATTGGATAAAGAAACTTCCGGTGTTTTGGCTTTTGCTAAAAATCCGGCGGCTTATCGTCATTTGGCTATGCAATTTGAGCATCGGGAAGTTACCAAACGGTATCATGCTGTGACAAATGGTATCCATAATCTGGATAGTATATCCGTTTTTTTACCAATTTTGGCTTTGAAAAATGGTACGGCTGTAAAAATTGACCGGGCCGAAGGAAAGGTAGCAGAAACTATTTTTAATACACTCAAAGTGTATCGCGGTTACACACTTGTGGAATGTATCCCCATTACCGGTCGGATGCACCAGATCCGTATTCACCTTTCCTGTCTGAAAGCTCCGATTGTTTGTGATCCGCAATATGGAGGCGAACCGATTTTCCTTTCCAGTTTGAAACGCAAATTCAATCTTAAAAAAGAAACGGAGGAACAACCACTTATTCAACGGGTTGCACTTCATGCTTTTTCTCTTTCTTTTGCATTGATGGACGGAGAACGCGTGAAAATAGAAGCGCCTTATCCAAAAGATTTTGAAGTTTTAGTGAAACAACTAAACAAATTTGGTGTATAAAACTTTTAATTTCAATTATTTACAATTTCAGGATCTATGAAATCAACTCTATACTTTTCAAAAATATTCGGTTTCACATTTATCTTTTTGAGTATACTCGCAAGCTTTTCCAAAGCACAGAATGTCAGAAAAAATGATGTGATTATAACCCGGACAAATGAAAAGATAGAGGCGATTATTCAGGAAGTTGATGCTGGAAAAGTAAAATATAAAAAAGCAAGTGATCCTGACGGGCCAGTTTTTACGCTTGATAAAAAGGAAATTTCTTCCATTTTATATGGAAATGGTGAAGTGGAAAAACTGGATAACGCTACGGATGAATACTTTGCTCCCGATAAAACTCCACCGCCGGTTATTTATAACAAGGAACCGGAAAGGAGCTACAATACCAGATCTGGAAATGATTTGGAAAAACTGAAATCAGATTTCAGACTTTATGCCAAAAAGTCCACAAAATACCGGACTATGGGGTTAATAGGTATATCTGCCGGAGTCATTTTTACTACTGCCGGTGTTTTATTAGTCTCAGGTTCAAGCTCTTATTACAATTCAAACGGAACGCTTGTATATGACACAGATGCAAGCGTTGGCTCTTTATTAATTATAGCCGGCATTGGTGCGGGAATTCCCTTAACGATTATTGGTTTTATAAACCAAAAAAGATACAAAAAGAAGGTGATTAACGTCAGGGATGAGCTGAGAAGAAGAAATGAGCCCATTTCATTAAGGCTAAAACCCGGATTTAATCCAGTGACACAAACGGGATATCTTTCTTTAAAGATGAATTTCTGATAGTTAAGTGCATTAAAAAAGCGGTTTGGGATACCCAAACCGCTTTTTTAATGCACTTAAAATTATTATTAGAATTTAAAGGAAAGTCCCACTTTCGCAGGAATAACATTGCTTCCACCCGAAAATTCCGCAAAAACTCCCATAGCCGGTTTAAAGTAATATCTTGCCCCAGCTTGTACACCGATTACTATTGAAGTTCCAGTGTAATATTTATTACCGTCGATACTAAAACCCAAAACCGGGCCAGCATAAAGATCTAGCGCATTAATTGTAAGAAAGTGCTTTCCATAGTGATAAGATCCTCTTGCTGCGATTGGAACAGAGACATAACTATCCTTAGGACCAAAAGAATAGCTGTAATTGTAGAAATTTAAATCCGCCTGAGCACCAACACTAATAAATTCATGTACTCCAACTTCAAAAGACCCACCAACAGCAAAACCACCACCATAGAAACCGTAGCCTCCGCCACCGATTCCAACATTCAGTAATTTATCTCCTTTTTGAAATTGTTCCTGTGCAAAAGCTGACTTTGAAGTCACACTTAAAATAGCAATAACGATTAGCGTTGATAGAATCTTTTTCATTTTGAATAATTGTTAGAAGTATAATAATGGCACAAATTAAAGTGATTATTTCATTGCTTCAAAACTTGTGCCATTACTAGTTATTATTCGGGGAATTACACTTGATGAACGGTCCTTTTCAGTGATATCCCTTATGAAAATCAAATATTCTTTTTCAATTTGTCATGAAAAACCTTACGGAATTTATCCAGTTTTGGTGCAATGACATAGGCACAATAACCCTGGTCAGGATTTTTGGCGAAGTAATCCTGATGGTAATCTTCGGCAGGATAAAATTTATCCGCTTTTGTAATTTCCGTCACAATCGGTTTGGCATATGCGCCTGATTTGTTCAACTCATCCTTCGCTTGTTCAGCCAGTTTTTTCTGTTCGTCGTTGTGATAAAAAATCACAGAGCGGTACTGTGTACCGACATCATTTCCCTGACGGTTTAAAGTTGTCGGGTCATGGCCACGGAAAAACGCTTCTAAAAGCGCTGTGTAAGTAATTTTTTTAGGATCATAAGTCACCTGGATACATTCCGCATGGCCGGTTGTTCCTTCGCAAACTTCTCTGTAACTAGGATTTTTAACATTACCGCCGGAATAGCCTGAAACCACATCTTTTACGCCATCCAACGTCTCGAAAAGAGCTTCTGAGCACCAGAAACATCCTGTTCCGAATGTTGCAATTTGCGTATTAGCAGTATCAATCACAGCCGAAGCAGATGATTCATT
This sequence comes from Dyadobacter subterraneus, assembly GCF_015221875.1. NCBI lineage: Bacteria > Pseudomonadati > Bacteroidota > Cytophagia > Cytophagales > Spirosomataceae > Dyadobacter > Dyadobacter subterraneus. Next base: position 736,876 of record NZ_JACYGY010000002.1, on the reverse strand, counting down.
ATTCATTTTTTTCTTATTCTTTTTTTCTGATTGTGCGCACGATATCACGACCATACAGCACATTAATATGAAAGTGAAAAACGGGATGTTTGGTTTCATCGAAAGGATATAGTTAATTTTAAACTTATGTTAGGTAAACAACTAATTACAGTAGAAAGTTTGTACCGTAATTTTACACTTAAACCGAATTTGAAACCTCTTTGACGTGCTCATCCGGTTTATAAGATATACGATTAAAACGGATCTCACGATCATAAAGAGAATAATAGAACCGGGATTTCGTAACATTATTGTATAAACAGCATGGTACTTACTTAGACGAAAGTTGTTCGTTTTCCTTACAGATTATCACCTGAATTTTTGATTATTTTTCAATGACCTATTTACATTTCAAAGCGCTTCATATCATTTTCGTTGTAAGCTGGTTTGCAGGCCTTTTTTACATGCCGCGATTATTAGTTTATCACACAGAAGCACAAGATAAAATTGCAGCTGCCAGAGAAGTTTTGAATGAGCAATTCATGAAAATGGAAAAGCTGCTATGGAACGCCATCATGGTTCCGGCGATGTGGATGACGTTGATTTCGGGAAGCATCATGATTTACATAACACCTGGCTGGCTAAGTCAGGGCTGGATGCATATGAAGCTGACCTTTGTTCTTGGTCTGATAGGATATCACTTTTTTACCAGAAAATTGATCCTGGAAATTCAAAAAGGGCATTTCCGCTTTTCTTCTATTCAATTAAGGTTGTGGAATGAAGTCGCTACAATCTTTCTTTTTTCAATTGTATTTCTGGTAGTGCTGAAAAATTCGATAGACTGGATTTGGGGGGTTTTGGGTCTTATTGCTTTTGCAATTATTATCATGTCGGCCGTCAGGATTATAAAAAAGATCCGGGAAAAGAAGGTTAGCGAATAACTTTCCACAGTTTTTTGATATTTTATATCAGAAATAAGCAACTTAATGTATTTGACATACGTTAAATTATTTTGGTATGGTTCTTTTAAATATCAAAATGTTTATTTCTAATATACAAAAACTCGACGATCATGGTTTATATAAATAAGATCATATACTTCATCGCAAAGGCTTGGTTTGCATTTGTAATGCTTCTGGCTTTGGTATTAACAGCGATACTTTCCTTTCCTTTTTTCATTTTGGAATGGATTGACAGATCACCATCTAAGGCGGATGATCTTGTTTTAAAGAGCAAATTTATACAATTGAATAAAACTTCTGGTTAAGAAATTTTTATTGCTTGATATAAGACGAGAAGGCTTTTCCAGATGGAAAAGCCTTCTCGTCTTATGCGTTTTGAATTAAATTTCTACACTTTCGTATAACTCGGGAATAACAACATTTTTAAATCCTGCATTTTCCAGTTTGGCTTTATATGAAACCTGCGTGTCATATTCTCCATGTACCAGAAATACCTTTTGAACCTGTGCAGGATTCTGACAAGCCAGAAATTGAAGCATTTCGCTATAATCTCCATGGGCTGAAAATGAATCCATCACTTCAATTTTCGTTTTCACTTCAAACATTTCACCAAAAATATTAACCTCCTTGTCTCCTCTTTTCAAAGCTCCTGCCAATGTATTGGAAGAAGCATAACCAACGAGCAAAATGGTGGAATCCGGATCACCAATATTGTTTTTGATATGATGTTTAATCCGGCCAGCCTCCGCCATTCCCGATGCAGAAATAATAATGCACGGTTTGTCCAGATCATTTAAAGCAATGGATTCACTGGTTTCTGAAATATAATGAAGATTTGGAAAGGCAAAAGCATCGCCGTCTTTTTCAATATAATTCAAAATTTCAGGGTTGAAACATTCCTCATGATCCTTCATGATTGTGGTTGCCCGGACAGCCAGCGGACTGTCAATATACACGTCAATTTTGGGCAGTTTTCCTGAACTTGACAATTTATCCAAAGTATAAATCAATTCCTGCGTGCGGTCAATCGCAAAAGCGGGGATGATTACTTTTCCTTTTTTTTCCACACACGTTTCGCTGACAACCCGCAGCAAATGTGCCTGCATATCATTTTCTTTGGGATGAAGCCTGTCGCCATAAGTGGATTCGCTGATGATAAAATCGGCTTGGGGAAAAGGTTGTGGATTTCTTAAAATATTATCTTCCTGTCTGCCGATATCTCCTGTAAAAGTCAGTTTTTTAATTTTCCCTTTATCCGGAATACTCAAATGCACAGCAGCACTACCTAAAATATGTCCGGCATCAGTGAAGAAAACAGAAACTTTGTCTTCTCCCAATTCAAACTTTTCTCCATACTGCACACCTTTGAATAAGTTTAGCGCTTTTTCTGCATCTTCGGAATTGTATAACTCTTCAATGAATGGCCTGCCCTGTTTTTGGCGACGTCTGTTAACGCGTTCCAGGTCTTTTTCCTGAATATGAGAACTATCCAGCAGCATTATTTTGCACAGGTCAGCAGTTGCCGTTGTACAATAAATTGGTCCGGAAAATCCTTGTTTTATTAATCTTGGAATCAAGCCGGAATGATCAATATGCGCGTGAGAAAGAACGAGAAAATCTACTTCCGCCGGGTCAAAACCAAACTTTTGATTAAAATCGTCTGTTTGAATTCCCTGAAATAATCCGCAATCGAGTAATATTTTTGTTCCTTTTTCGGTTGTAATTAAATGTTTGCTGCCTGTTACGGTGCGTGCGGCACCAAAAAACTGAATTCGCATGTTATATCGGCTTATCGTCTGTTGATATTTGAAAATTCAATTTGAAGAATTTCAATCAGATAAACGCGAATTGATTTATATTTTTCATCAAAAGATACAATTAGTAACTTTGAGGAATAATTATTCAGGCAAAACATACAATGCATTCAAATTCCGGCCAACGCCGTCATAATCCAGACCATAACCTACAACAAAACGGTTTGGTATTTCAAAACCAACATAACGCAGGTCTACGGGTTTTTTAATCGCTTCCGGCTTGTGAAGAAGCGTAGCAATTTCAACAGACAATGGTTCTAATGCATGAATCTGGAGTAATAACTGATGCATGGTAAGTCCGGTGTCAACAATATCCTCGATAATGATAACATCGCGGTTCGTAAGCTTTTCTTCCAAACCAATGATTTGCCGTACCTTTCCGGTAGATTCCGTTGCGGTGTAAGAAGATAACCTCACAAACGTGATTTCGCAGGAAAGAGGAATATTTTTGACAAGCTCGGAAGCAAACAAAAATGCGCCATTTAATACTACTATGAATAAGGGACTTCGACCTTTGTAATCGGAATTAATTTGGGCTGCCAGTTCAGCAATCCGGTTTTCAATGTCGTCCCGGGAAATGAACGGAGAAAAAGTTTTATCGTGAATTGTAATCATGTCAGAATTTTCTTGGACAGTAATATTAACTCTTTTTTCAAAAACACGACAGCACACAAACGTAAAATATGAAACCAACGTTAATATTGACAGATTTTTAAGCTTAATTATGAAAATAGTGCTGATTAAACCTATTGCTTTCAGTCTTGTAATTTTTCTGTCCATTTCATCGGCCGTCGCCCAGCTCTATTCATCTTCGGAGCTCGACAAGAATTATGATATGGTAATTAAAAATCCGGGCGTACAGATCGAGGCAACGGAGGCGATTAACATGTTATATAACTTTAAATTTGACGAAGCCGATGCCGAATTTCGCTGGCTGAAATACCGGTATCCCAAACATCCTATGCCTCATTTTTTGATGGGACTGGCGGAATGGTGGAAAATTGTACCAAATACTGAAATTGAGACCTACGATAAAAGATTTTTGGCCCAAATGGATTCCACAATCACTCTGGCCGAAGAACTTTATGATAATGAAAAGAATAAAATTGAACCGGCATTTTTCCTTGCCGCTGCTTATGCTTTCAAAGGAAGACTTTATTCCGAACGAAAACAGTGGACAAAAGCTACTTTTGCGGGTAAAAATGCCTTGAAATATCTGGATGTCTGCAAAGGAAACGGAGATCTGACACCGGAATTATTGTTTGGTGACGGAATTTATAATTACTATGCGCAATGGGTACCAAGTGAGTATCCACTGCTTAAACCGATTCTGGCATTTTTCCCAAAAGGAAATAAAAAACTTGGCGAGCAGCAACTGGAAACTGTTGCGAATAATGCGTTTTACACCCGTGTTGAGGCCAGATATTTCCTGCTTCAGATTTATAGTATGGAAAATGAATATGGAAAAGCCTATGAAATGGCCAAGTACATGTGGCAGACCTATCCAAATAATCCGTACTTCGAACGTTATTTTTGCCGAACCGCATTTGTAACAGGAAAAACAGCTGAAGCTGAAAAAGCGGCCCAAAACATTCTTGACAAAATCAGTCAGGGTGTTCAGGGTTATGAAGGCGTAAGTGGCCGGAATGCAGCCTATGTTTTAGGTTTTTATAATTTGCAGTATTACCGGAATTATGACTTGGCAACGAAATATTTCAAACAGGCAGTGGATTTTTCAACCCAGACAAACTCTTTAAATGCAGGTTATTATGTTTCTTCTCTTCTAGGATTGGGTAAAATAGCAGAAATGCAGAAAAACTATGACGAGGCGCTTAGTTATTATAAACTAGCTGACGATAAAGCAGATAAAAAATCTAGTCAGGAAAAAGAAGCGCGGAAACATATTGAAGCCTTGAAAAAGCTGAAACGCGACGAGCGCAGAAGCAGAAGGAAATAACCAGATATTCCGTCGGACGGCTTTTTCTGCCGTCCGACGGATAAACAAAATAAGAACAAGAAATTAATTCTCTAATCTCTTTACTCCCCTTTTTTCAATTTTGCATAATGCTTGAAAAACAAAGGAATTGTTTCAATCCCTTTGAAATAATTGAAAAGACCATAGCTTTCATTAGGTCCATGCAGACCGTCAATATCCAGTCCAAAGCCCATTAAAATACTTTTTCTTCCCAATTCCTGTTCAAATAAAGCAACAATCGGAATACTTCCACCACCGCGTGTAGGAATTGGTTTTTTGCCAAAAGATTCCTCCATCGCCAATTCTGCTGCGTGATATTCAAGCGAATCCGTTGGCGTCACATAAGGCAGACCGCCGTGATGAGGAACAACAGAAACTTTTACAGAAGCCGGTGCAATGGATTTAAAATGAGCTGTGAATAGATCACAAATTTCCTGATCGGTTTGATTTGGTACCAGACGCATCGAAATCTTCGCATTCGCTTTTGAAGGCAAAACTGTTTTAGCACCTTCACCGATATATCCGCCCCAGATTCCATTTACATCAAGCGTTGGACGCACGGAAACACGTTCAATAGTCGTATATCCTCGTTCTCCCGCTACATCTTCAATGGAAAGGTCTTTCTTGTATTCTTCAAGATCAAAAGGCGCAGCGTTCAAAGCAGCTCTTTGCGAACCAGTCAGCTCTTCAACATTATCATAAAATCCAGGAATGGTAATATGACCGTTTTCATCTTTCAACGAAGCGATCATTTCACACAAAACATTGATTGGATTCGCAACACCGCCGCCATAAACACCGGAATGAAGGTCTCTGTTAGCACCAACAACTTCCACTTCAAGATAAGTCAACCCCCGTAATCCTGTTTCAATGGAAGGCACGTCATTAGCGATCATGCTGGTGTCAGAAATCAGAATCGTATCACATTTCAGTAATTCACGATTTTCTTTCACAAAAGTTTCCAGGTGAGAAGAACCAACTTCTTCCTCGCCTTCAATCATAATTTTGATATTGCAAGTCAAAGAATCTGTCGCCAGCATGGTTTCCAGCGCCTTCACATGCATATAAAACTGACCTTTGTCGTCGCAGGCACCACGGGCATAAATACGCTCATTTTTAATTACCGGCTCAAAAGGCGGAGAATCCCAAAGTTCGTATGGATCTGCCGGCTGCACGTCATAATGGCCATAAACAAGAACAGTTGGCAAAGAAGGATCAATGATTTTTTCACCATAAACAATCGGATGTCCCGGTGTCTGGTAAATTTCAACCTTGTCGGCTCCTGCTTCTGAAATTCTGTCACGTACAAATTCTGCTGCACGAATCATATCTTGTTTAAATTTTGAATCGGCACTTACCGACGGAATTCTGATCAGATCAAGCAGTTCATTTAAAAATTTATCGCGGTTTTTTTCGATGTAGTTATTCATTGGTTCAAGCATTATTATTTTAAAATAAATCTTTATTCAGGTTTACAGACCTGTAAGATTTTATCGGTGCCCAATATAAAAAAATAACCCCTAAGGTTGAAGTCTTAGGGGTTGGTATTTCAATTTTTTAATGCTCAGGAATGTCCTTTTGATTTCGATTTCGCGAAAATATTCACGCGGCTTTCATTTCCATTCAACAATCTGACAATGTTTTTTTGATGCGTTATCACAACCAGCACAAACATGACAAATCCGAAAATTACCAACAAAGTTTCAGGCTGCCCAAAAACTCTCAATAAGGATAATACCGGGAAAGCCAGCGTGGCAAGCATCGAACTTAGTGAAACGTATTGAGAGGTGATAAGTGTCAGTAAAAATATGGTAATACTCATAGCTGCAAGCTCAGGGTGAATGGCAAGGACCATACCCAACAAAGTTGCAATTCCTTTTCCGCCTTTAAATCCGACAAAAACCGGAAAAATATGACCCACTATGGCGATTACGCCAAAGATGATCTTGTACATCAAAATATCCGTTTCGGCAATTGCACCCATGTAAAACAGCATGGAAGCCAGTCCAGTAGCTGTCCAGCCTTTCAAAACATCAATAAGCATTACAATTGTACCGGCACGCTTTCCCAACACTCTGAAAGTATTGGTGGCTCCTGCATTCCCACTTCCATGTTTCCGCACATCAATGCCGAAATAACCAATTCCGTACCATACAGAACTCGGAATGGAACCTAACAAATAGGCGGCTATTATCGTAATGATCAATAAGGCTATGCTCATTTTGTATTATTAGTAGGTTTATTTGAACTTTAAAAGTTTCTTAAAAATACGACACTTTTATTTATATAGCAAGCAAACAGGACTAAAACAATAAAACGCAAAAATAGGTTTAACTATTTGAAAATTCAAATCCTGACTATAACTATGTGAAAATCAGAAGCCTTCTGTCTTTTCTTCCTTTTTCTTTTTTTCTTCCGCAACAGCAGCTTTTTTCTTTACCGTTTTTGCAGCCAGTTTGGCTTTTTTCAAAGCAGGCTGGTAAAAGTCATCAAAGCGACTCACAAACATATCTTTTTCTTCAACGCCCAAAGATACCATCGACATGTCTTTTGATTTTGCATTACTGCCTTTTGCCGTAACGAGATCGTTGAAATCAACCTGTGAAGAAATCACACCCAGTTCCTTTTCTTTATAATCAAAATAATACCAGATATCCGGTGAAGCCTGGATATACAAACTGAACTCATCACCTGCTTCCGAGCGCCGGATTTCCAGAACGCCGTCCATTTGTGCGTTGATATTATTTCTGCCAAAATTGGAAACCCCGATCGGTCCTTGGGAAAAATAAGCGTTGTGTACCGGCGACCAATGCAAGTCCACACTTGAAAGTACCAGCGGCACATCCAGCATCGGCGAAGCATCAAACAACGGTTTATAACCAGCGGCCGAAAGTTTCACATAAGCATCCGTTGCTTTTGAACCAATCAATGCTGCCAGTTTTCTGTTTAATTGTTCCGCATCGTCATCCGCAGCCGTACTGTTTTGTTCTTCAAGATTTGTTTCAATAATTTTTGCTGAAAGCTGAGGCAAAACAGGAACAAGCGCGGAAAGTTTCATTAACAACATTGCGTTAAATGAAAATCTCGAACTATCCACCTGAACATCCGCAATAGCAGCGGATTGCAGCCAGTCGGCAGAAGCCAGTTTCATAGGTCCTGAAAACGAAGCAATTCCGGTTTTGTCATCAAAAGTTAAAGTATTTGCTTCATCGACCAGACTGTCCTTTCCAACCGGCGGTGCTACTTTAAAAGCTTTTTTATCTTCATCATAAGCCATTGAGCCCTGAGCCAGATAAATATCTTCGTCACCATCAGATTCTTTTGGAGACAAAAAGGTCATATACATACCGCGTTGCTCGTTAAAATGTAAACCTACTGAAAGCGGCAATTCGTGTTCGTTTTTCAGGTTTTTATCAATCTTGATTGAAACAGATTCTCCGGGAGCTTCTTTATAAACAATCCATGAGCTTTGAAAATCCTTGCGGAATTTGAGCATCGGTTTTACAAAACCATCCAGTTGCAAGGAAGGCTGATAAGCGATAAGATTGATTCCACCTTTGTACTGAATTCTTGGCGAAAGGATCAAATTTTCAGTTTCTTTAATTTCCGCTCTGGCAGTCGTATAATACCGGATCGGACCGGAATCTTTATTTCCTTTGGATTTTTTTCCTTCCGCCGCAGCTCCGATTTCTACCAACTCAAAATTCTGCATTTTGATGTTGAAAGTATCTTTTCTGGCGGTGATATATTGGTAAGTCGCCGAACCTTCAAAGCGGTTTCTTGAATCGATTTTAATATCGGCGTCACGTAAATGGTGGGAAGCGTTTAAAGTATCAATTTCAATTCTGGCTTTTTTCAACGGAACAATTCTTCCGTTACTTCCAATACTTACCATCCCTTTGTCTGGAATAATTTTCACATCAGCCGTGCGAATAAACGGAACGCCTCGAACATTAAGCGTTACTTTTTCAACATCGTAAATTCCTTCTGATCCTTCAAAAGTCAAACCTTCCTGTTCCGGTGCGATGGAAGTGTAGGATGAAGTTTCACCGAAACCTTTCATCAAAATGGTCTTTTTCAAAATATCCCATTTTGCCGTTGCGATCAAAGTTTTATAAGCCGCAACAGGAATTTCCATGCCCGAAGAATCGCTGTCAAAACCGGTTGAATCGGTAACGAAATTTACCATTGACGTTTTAATATTGAAATCAATGTTAACATTTTTACCCGTCAGGATGTTTTTAGCATCTTTCAGCTGTCCGCTATTCACTGTAAAACGGGACCGGTTTGCTAAAAATCCATCTTTATTGAATTTGATGTCCGGCGAGGTAAGTTCAGAATCCTGTCGTTTCAGTTTTCCGTTTCCATATAATCCCATTGAACGCAAAAGCAAACCACCTTCCAGACTTGTTGTTCCCTTATAAAAAGAGAAAGATTTTCCGGTTGTATTGATAAACATGCTATCCGTACTTGGCGTCCAGCGCAAAGTATAATCTTTCAGGTCAACCGCCGGGAAATATCCTTTGCCGATGGTTGCTTCTTTAATACTCGCCAGCTCTCCCGAAGCATACAGGGAATCAGAAGCCAGCAGAATATTTTTGGCCGTCATGGAAGCCGACAAATAGCGCAAAACTGCTTTTGATTTCAAACCTGCGTTGTCCATGACCAGCGTATCTGTAAACCTCGCCATGGCTTTTCCGCCATAGATTTTCATTTCTGTTAACGGAGGTTTGTATTCAAATCCGAGTGAGTTGTCCGGCATACTTTTCAGGATTGTCTGGATAGGAGGAATGATGCCGTTGGAATTAAATGTTCCTTCAAAAATCACATCACGCTGATCCAGTCCATCCATATCGATTTTTGGAATTTTGAAGAAAACTTCACGCGGATAAAGCACGGTTCCGCGTTCAGGTTGATCAAAATATACGATCATACCATCCGGAACGACAAGTCTCGGTGATTTTTTACCTTTCTGAACCCCCGATTTATTCGCCGGATCACTTAAATAAAATGTACCTCCTTTTTCATATTTCACGTGTCCTCCAACTTCTCCGGTCTGTCCTTTTGCAAATTTTTCTTTCGGCGTAAAAGTAATCGAGTCACTTGGATTGACATTTACAAAAAACTGACCGTAGTTAAATTTCAGATTCTGGCCTCTGAATTGATAGTTATTTGCTACCAATTGCCCATTCATGGTAAAATCTCGGTTGCGACCAATAACCAGTTTTTTATCAGAAGGCGTAGCAAAAATTTTCAATGAATCACTGACGATAAACCGGCCAACGCCCATTACGGTAAGTAAAGTATCCGGCAAATTGATAGTTGCATTGGCAACTTCGTCACTGGCGGAGAATTGTGAAGTGACCTGGAAATTATCATAATCCGTTTTATCCAGACTGCCCAAAACATATAAAATTCCTTTTTTGGTTACCGCAAATTCATCCGTTTTTTTGTCATAAATAAAATAGCCGTCAAGCGCCAGTCTTTGTAACGCGCGACGAATAATAACGGGATCCTGTTTGAATTTTTTGGCTAAATCTTCGGCCAGGAAAGTTGGTTTTTTTTCAGTTTGAACATAATTCGTAGCCATTAAAAGTGGCTGAAAACCGAATTCCTGGCTGATTCCTCTGAAACGTTCTTTTTTGAAAAAATCATAAGATTCGAGTTTAACCGGTACCACCGATTTTCCGTCAATACGGAAAAACTCAACCTTGTTATTAGGGAAAGTCCAGCGCATAGCCTGCGACCAGATGCTCATTTTATGATAAGAATCAAGATAGGGCAGTGGGCCAAAATCTGTTTTTTCCGCACGTCCTAATTTTACCTGTCCCTCGGTATCATTGTAAATAAAAGTCACACCCGGATGTGTCAGAGAATCTTTTCCCAGCGGCATTGAAAAAGATGCCAGCGGAGCAGAAATGACAGAATCTCTCAGAGAAAACCGCTTACTGACTGCCGTAAAAGCAGGTTTATCTTTATAAGAAACGGTGATTTTTGAAGGCTCATCACTTAGGGATGTGCTGTACATGACGTTTCCAATCAGCGTAAAACCGCCTTTGTAAGCAATATTTTTGCGGGAGGCTTTTAACTTGGCATCATTTGTATTGGAAACAAAACGAGGATATGGCGCAGGCTGACTTCTGGATTTTTTAACACTTCGGAATTCCAGGGTTCCTTTTATAGGATTTGCCAGTTGGTTTTCAGCATGAATAGTTACATTCTGAGCGACCAGTTTCGGCTGTGTAATATTGAAAGAATAGGTATCCAGATCGACATAAACGGAAGAATCCCCTGCTGCCTGCCAATTAAATTTTCCGCCTTTTCCGGCAAAAATTCCGTCTTTTAAAGAAACACTTCCTGTTGCCGGACCAAAAGCAATAGAATCTCCTGAGCCAACCATGCCGAAAATTACATTTTGCAAATCGATGATCGCACCAGTAACCGGAATGACAGGCGCAGATTTTGGAGAAATTACTTCATTGGAATCCACGGGCGTGTCCCAGTTGTCGGCAGCGGCTACTTTTTGCGCTTCCACAACTTCTGCTTTTGTTGTATCAAAACGGAATTTATAAGTACCGCTCAGCAGATAAAGTGAATTGAAATTTGATGTGTAAAGTCTGTTTGTTTCAATTGTATTTTTAACCGTTTCAAGAATACGCTGAAAGGTTTTTGCGTCATACTTCTCCCCTGATTTTGCTGCAAGGTCCAAAAATCCATTTACATCATTTCCCGATTTAGCCAGCGTCTGCGTGTTTTTGATCAGCAAATGAAGAATTGGGCCGGCTTTTTGATTTTTGGAAAACTGTGTTTTTACGATACTGATAAATTTGGTTTGCTGCGCAGGTGTGATCGTGCTCATCCAGATACTATCGAGCTGAGCAGTAGACCGCATGTAAACCGGGTTTTTGCTGCCGTCCATAAGTTTCCGGATCTGAACCATAAACTGGCCAGGATCGTCAGAAGCTTTGATATTTTGCGCAGATAAATTTCCCCCGATGAATAGTATAATACAGGTTAACAGGAAGTAACGATTGATCTTCATGTAGTATGTCGAAAGTTGGCCTTATAGTTTTACATTAAGCTATTGAAATCAAACGAATTAATGAGTTCAATAGCTTAATTCGCAGAATCTATTTTTCTTTTTCAAAAACAACGGTTGCCCATTGGTTTCGTGTATTTGATCTTAACTTTTTTAATCCGGTTTCTCCGGCACATTTTTCAATATCAGACTGATCCATTTCATAGAATCCGCTAACAATAAGCCAGCCGCCCGGCAAAAGATGCTTTACATATTTTGGAATTTCTTCCAGTAAAATATTTCTGTTGATATTGGCGAGAATGCCGCCAAACTGTTTTTCTGTCGGAACTTCGTTGATTGTTCCTTTAAATACTTCTGCTTCTTTGCCTAAGCCATTCATTGCAAAATTTTCGACGGTATTTTCCACCGCCCATTCGTCAATATCAAACCCCAGCAAACTCGCAGCACCTAACTTTGATGCCAAAATGGCCAGAATGCCGGTTCCGCAACCAACGTCCATAATCGAAAGACCCGCATGAGGCAAGTTTAGTTGCTCGCTCATTACAAGCCAGGTTGTTTCATGGTGACCGGTTCCAAATGACATTTTAGGCTGAATGAGCAAATCGTAGGTAAAACTCGGATCCGGCTCGTGAAAAGCTGCCCGGATACGAATATCCTTTCCTACTTCAATCGGCTCATAACTTCTTTCCCACTCCTCATTCCAGTTCTTTCTTTCTAACGATTTCCAGGAACTTGAAATTGCGGTAATCTCACTGTATTTGGCAATTAGCTCCTTTAAAACGGTTTCATTGAAATCTTCTTCAATGATATAAGCTTGCAAACCTTCGTCCGTTTCGACAAAAGATTCGTAACCCGCCTCGGCTAGTTCGGCAATTAATATTTCTGTAAATTCAGATTCAAGTTCCAGTTGTACTTCTACGTAATTCATGCTTTGTTGGTATTAAGATAATCAACGGTGAAGGTCTTGATTTTTTTTATAAATTCAAGAGAGAAGGCTGGAAGTGCAGGTTATAGAATTATGAATGTTATATTTTAGAAGTTATTTATTCAATTGGTCAATTGCATTTTGGATTTGAAGTTTTAGCGTCGGCAATTCTTTTCTTACTACACCCCATAAAATCTGAGTACTTACACCAAAGTACTCATGCGCAATAATATTTCTAAACCGTTTAATGGGCTGCCATTCAATTTCGGGAAATTTTGATTTGGTATCGGAAGAGATTGAAGCGGTAGCTTCTCCAATTATTTCCAGTTGACGTTCAGTTGCTGAAAGATGCAATTTACTGATTTCAAACTGAGCGAAATCCATATTTTGAAGGAACATCTCAATGTTTTCAATGGCTTCAAGAATATGTACCAAACGCTCGGGATCACCCAAATTACTCTTCATAAATCAGCAACTTTTCGCGGTCTATTGATGGTTGGATATGGGGAGATAATCCATCAGTTGTAACCAAATCCACTTTTCTTTCCAGCAAATTCTCCAGGGCCTCAATTATTTTAATATACTCGATCATGCCGATGAGTTTACTCTGGTCAAGCTCTACTAAAATGTCTATATCGCTTTCCGGTAACAATTCCTCTCTTGCTGCAGAGCCAAATAAATAAGCCTTTTTGACAGGTTTATCGCTCCAAAAGCCGGCAAGCTTGTGTTGTAAATTTTGTAGATTATTCATCGGAGCGTTGGTATTAAAAATAAAACCTGATTAAAATTCTATTGAAAAAGAAACAAATCTTCAACAATATAAATTTAATCAGGCTTAAAACAAATTGTTATCTATGTCGTCGTTATGAACTTAACGTCATTATGGTTTCCTCCTCTTCGTCGCTAAATCATGTGCCGTATCATAATATGATCTCAAATTCATCCAGTCAAAAACGTCAGAAATATTTTCAACACGGTTTCGCTGCATGATACGGTCGCGGCGCTGCATTCTTACAAATTTGAAAAGAATATCGGCCATTTGTTCGGCTGCCTGAGCGTAGGTTTGCGATTTACGGTTGATCACATAAATACCACGGTTTTCATAATCACGCATGATCTGCATGATATAATCTCCAAATCCTGACAAATCACTCGTTACCGTAGGAACGCCACGGACAACACATTCAAGCGGAGTATAACCCCATGGTTCGTAATAACTTGGGAAAACACCTAAGTGGCATCCACGAACAAATTGTCCATAATCAAGTCCGAATAATGGATTTGTTGAAGAGATAAAATCAGGGTGATAAACGATTTTTACCCGATCGCGTTCATTATTGACAAGATTTGCTTTTCTGCAAAAATCAGTAATCCCGTCTTCCTCTTTTAAATCGTGGGTAACGAAAGCTGGTAATTTATCCGTTTTCCAGGTCTGGATTGTACGGCGTAAACGAAGACGCCAGTACTCATCAACGAAATTATTAAGATCCGGCATTTTATGATCAACACCCGAAGCCGCAGCCAGGAAAAGTTTTTCACCGACTTCTTTTTCAATGGCTGTACAGGTTTCCTGCAATTCGTTTAAAACCGCTCTCGATTGCAAAACATCCGGATTTACAGAATAATATGGCTGTTTGGTTACAATAAACATCACGACCGTCATATCCATATTGGCCTGAACCATTTTGTAATTCAATCTTGCTAGTGCTTCAAGCGTTAAATCATAACCTTTATTACTAAACTCATAACGTCCGGAAGTGAAGAAGTAAAGCGTTTTATCAAGGTCAAAAGAATAGCTCGGGAAAAAATGGCCCAACACGAATTCATGAATCCGTTCCTTATATTTCAAGTGAAGATTCTGGAATTCATGGACCGCCTGGAAACGAACCACGTTTAATCCGTTTGGCGTAACCAGATCCGGCATTCTTCCTAAAAATACTTCACATTCGCGTGCAGTAACATCACTAACCGTTGTAAGAACGTGTGCACTCAGTGCTGCAAATCTTTCAATGGAAGCCTGCGTTACGATATTGTAATTTCTGGCTTCCTGCTCCCAGTCAAAAAACGGAAGTTTACTGTAAAATCCGTCAACATTTTGCGCCAGATAACGGCCCAGCATGGTGGCGTGTGTAGTAAAAGTTGTAGCAATTTTTACATTTTCTCTTTTCAGGTCAGGAAGTCCGCTGCTTGCCATCCACTCGTGGAATTGTGCAGAAATATCCTCTCTTCGCGCATTTTCTTCTGCATATTCTTTCAGATAAATACGCACCATTTCGCCAAAACACAAGGTTTGATTAACCAATGGTTCTGTGTTAATGGTAGAAATGCGGTTTTTTTCCCAAAGGTTATACTTGATTGTATCAAGTTCATGATTGATACTTTCCAGATCAAATAGCACAACGCGAGGTTTCCCGGTTACAAGCCAGAATCCGTAATGAACAGTATAGCCCATTTCACGGAGCCTGCGTACTGTTTTACCGACATTAGTATCATCAAGATCTGTAATTTCTTCAAACTCGGCCGATGCTTTCTTTTCAAAATAAGGTCCAAGCAAATAATAATTATCATCCCACTTCTCGACCATCGCCGGCACCTTGGTTCTGATAACGGTATAAATCCCACCGACCTGATTGCAAACCTCCCAGGCTATTTCAAAAAGGACGTTTTTTTTAGTTGTTTTTACAAATGGTTCCAATATGGGAGACAGGTTAAAACGTTATAGCGGTATATATTAAGGTAACTTCTTGGGGTTTTGTCACAAAAAATCCTTGTAATTACACAATAAATATCCAGAAAATTTATTCACAATAACAATAATACAGAGATGTTTATTTGCTACTAAGACAAATTAAAGAACTTCTCGGCTAACTTTGGTCTAAAATACGTTACTTTGATCGGATTAACATTTTGCATTCGTTATATAGTGAAAAAATTTCCAATTATTGCGTTTTCCTTGCTGCTAGCCATTTTTTCACTGGAAGGCTGTAAAGCCCAAAGTACCGAATTTGAGGAAATTTATCCTCCCAAACGGGAATTCAGAGCAGTTTGGATCGCGACGGTTGATAACATCGACTGGCCGAGCAGTAAAAATCTTGTGCCGGATGAACAGCGCAAAGAGTTTTCTAATCTTCTTGATTTCCATAAAAGGGCCGGAATGAACGCAGTTTTTGTGCAGGTTCGGGCCGCTGGTGATGCTTTTTATGCAAAAAGTAATGAGCCCTGGTCTGAATGGCTGACAGGTCAGCAGGGCCGTCGCCCGGATCCTATGTGGGATCCTATGGAATATATGATCAATGAATCACATAGGCGTGGTCTGGAATTTCATGCCTGGCTGAATCTAAACCGTCTCGTTCATAAATCTTCAACCAGCGTTTCTTCCGAAAATATTAGTCGCACGCATCCAGACTGGATTTTAAGTTACGATGGATATAAATTATTCAATTTCGGGATTCCGGCTGTTCGACAGTTTATTACTGAAATTGCAGTTAACGTAGCAAAAAATTACGATGTGGATGGTATTCACTTTGATGATTATTTTTATCCATATGCCGTTGCCGGACAGGTTATCAATGATGATGCCACATTCAGACAATACGGGCAAGGATTTGCCAATAAAAATGACTGGCGGAGAAATAATGTTGATTTGCTGGTGAAACAAATTCACGATGCTTTAATGGCTGTGAATCCCCGTATCAAATTTGGTATTAGTCCATGTGGTGTTTGGAGAAATAAAGGAAACGATTCGGAAGGTTCAAAAACATACGGAGCACTTGCTTCTTACGACGATCTTTTTGCCGATAGTCGTAAATGGGTTCGGGAAGGTTGGGTTGATTATATTGCTCCACAGGTTTATTTCTCTTCAAGATTTGGCAGAGTTCCCTACAAGAATCTGGTGGATTGGTGGTCTGAAAACTGTTATGGCCGCCATTTCTATGTGGGTTTGGGGGCCTATCGTGTAGGCGGAAAAGAAAAGGATACCCAATGGCAAAATCCGACAGAAATACCAGGACAAGTTCGTTATTCACGCGAAAATGAAGCCGAAGGAACTATCTTTTTCAGCTCTCGTTCTCTTAAGAACAATAATCTGGGGTTTGTTGATTCTTTAAGAAATGATTTATTCCGCTATCCGGCTTTGGTACCGACGATGAGTTGGAAGGACGCCATTCCACCGCTTACTCCAAAAAGTTTAAAAGCAACCTTGCTTTCAAATGGTCTGGAATTATTCTGGGAAAAACCGGATCCGGCGACAGATGGAGAAACAGCTACTTATTATGTGATTTACCGTTTCAGACCAGATGAAAAGCCTTCGGCTTATGACCCAAGAAAAATTCTGGGAATGGCTTTTGAAGGTGAAAAATTTGTTGATACTACTGTCCAGTCAGGAAATAAATATGTTTATTATATTACTGCGGTGGATCGATTACATAACGAAGGCAGGCCCATTGGTCCGCTAAAAGTGGAAGTTCTCGATCAGAAATTGCAGCGTTTTTAACAAATATTGAAAGCATCCAGTGATTAAATCTATTCTGTTGGTGTTCATTAAGTTGAATGATTTCAGGGTAGAAAAAATAGAATAAGAAATGAGTCAAGACATTCAATACGAATACCGTCCGGAATATCTCTCCATATCTGCACCAAATAAATACAACTCCGAAACGCTTCGTACGGAGGAAATGGTGCTTAATATGGGACCGCAACATCCTTCAACACACGGAGTTTTGCGTCTTGAAGTTGTGACAGATGGTGAAGTCGTGGTGGATGTTGTTCCGCATATTGGCTATTTGCATCGTTGTTTTGAAAAACATGCCGAATCCCTTCCATTCAATCAGATCATTCCCTACGTTGACCGGCTTGATTATGTAGCGGCGATGAATTCTGAGCACGCCTATGTAATGGGCGTGGAAAGAATGCTTGGAATCGAAAATGACATCCCCAAAAGAATTGAATATATCCGTGTTGTTGTTGCCGAATTAAATCGTCTGGCTTCTCACTTTGTGGCTTTGGGTACTTATGCGATGGATATTGGCGCTTACACGCCGTTTTTATGGATGATGCGTGACCGTGAGCAAATTCTTCGTCTTTTGGAATGGACTTGCGGTGCCAGGATGCTTTATAATTATGTCTGGATCGGTGGATTATTTTATGATCTGCCGGTTGGTTTTGAAGAGCGTTGTCTGGAATTTATTCAATATTTAAAGCCAAAACTGGTTGAATTACAGCAACTTGTTGTAGATAATAAAATTTTTATTCAACGTACAGCAAATGTTGGTGTGCTTCCTCTACCGGTAGCAATTAATTACGGTTGTACGGGACCAATGCTTCGTGGGTCTGGTTTACGTTATGATTTACGTCGGGTTGATGGCTATTCAGTTTATCCAGAACTTGATTTTGATGTCCCGATTGGGGAAGGAAAGATGGGTACTGTTGGTGATTGCTGGGATAGAACCTGGGTTCGCGTGGTTGAATGCTGGGAATCTGTAAAAATTATTGAACAGAGTTTGGTACAGTTGCAGGGAGATTATAAAAGAACACCATCCTTCGATCCGCAAGCGATGGTTCCCAAGAAAATTCGTCCCAAAGCGATGGATTTTTATGCTCGTGCTGAAAATTCAAAAGGAGAATTAGGATTTTTCTTCCGTACTGATGGTCGCTCGGATATTCCTGTGCGCTGTAAAGCCAGAGCTTGTTCATTTAATAATCTTTCTGTGATTGGAGAATTATCAAAAGGAGCTTTGCTGGCGGATTTGGTAGCGATTATTGGATCTATTGATGTAGTAATGGGTGAGGTTGATCGGTAATAATGTTAATTTCTCGAATCAAGTCATTATCAGAATGGCTCCTTTGGAGCCGCCTGTTTATAAAAAAGCATAGACCTTATGTATTTCCAGGCTTCATCGGAGTCTCCTGGAATTTTCAGGACAATCCTACGGAGTGAAAATAACAAATTCGAAATTTTGATGCTATAAACAGGATGCTCTGATGGAGCGAATGCCTAATCAAATCTGGTTGAATAAAATATTCAATTTCCCTTAAACGAGGAAAGAGTGACCATTCGGCCACTCTTTCCTCGTTTAATCATGTATTTACAAAACCTTATGCTTCCTGCGCAACACCAACTAAATCATGTTTTGCAAGAAATTCAGCGATTTGAACTGTATTAGTAGCAGCTCCTTTACGAAGGTTATCTGCAACGATCCACAAATTCAAAGTTTTAGGCTGAGATTCATCACGACGGATACGTCCAACAAAAGTTTCGTCTTTTCCGTGTGCTGTTAATGGCATTGGATAAAGAAAATTTTTCGGATCGTCCTGAATAATAACACCTTCCGCTTCGCTCAAAATCTGACGAACTTCGTCAAGATCAAATTCATTTTCGAATTCAATATTTACAGCTTCTGAGTGACCGCCGATTGTTGGAATACGAACCGTTGTTGCCGTTACAGCAATGCTGTCGTCGCCCATAATTTTTTTCGTTTCATTTGTCATTTTCATTTCCTCTTTGGTATAACCATTGTCAAGGAACACGTCGATATGAGGCAAAACGTTTAAATCAATCGGATGCGGATACACTTTTGAAACACTGTGATCGCCTGCGCGTTCAGCAAAAAGCTGATCAACCGCTGCTTTTCCAGTACCAGTTACTGACTGATATGTTGAAACAACAACACGTTTTATTTTATATTTTTGGTGTAACGGATTCAAAACCACAACCATCTGAATAGTCGAGCAGTTTGGATTCGCTATAATTTTATCTTCTTTTGTTAACGTCACTGCGTTGATTTCAGGCACTACGAGTTTTTTCGTAGGATCCATTCTCCATGCAGATGAATTGTCAATTACGGTAATTCCAGCCGCAGCAAATCTTGGAGCAAGTTCAAGAGAAGTACCACCACCAGCAGAAAATATCGCGATTTCAGGTTTGGCTGCAATGGCATCCTCAAATCCGATTACCTTAATCTGTTTACCCTTGAATGTAACTTCCTTACCAACAGATCTTTCAGATGCAACGGCCAATAATTCCGTCACCGGGAAATTACGCTCTTCGAGCACTTTGAGGATTTCGCCGCCTACCAAACCGGTAGCGCCTACTACTGCGATTTTCATTCTAAAACCAGGATTAATGTGATTTGTAAAATTGTCTGTAACTCAACAAATTCCGGTAAAATCTGCCGGATTTGAAAAGTGGTGCAAATTTACGAGGTTTTTAATAACAAATTGCGTTTTTATTGTACAAATGCACTGGATGATAATTTGAGAATTTTGAGTTATTGGAAAATGAAGCCAAGTATTTGGTAAAAAAAATGTCACCCCGTTGGGGTTTAAGACGATCTGACGTCGCAATTGTTCTATAATAATGTCATCCCTTCGGGATTGGGTGGAATGGCGAATTGTTGAACAGTGGAATTATTAGTGAATTTCAAAAAGAAAATTTTACATCGAAATAAAATCAACACCGAAGGGATGACATTATTATAGAAGATCATGAGACACGATTTTCGAAACCCGGAACGGGTGACATAACCTGAATTGTAGCAAACAAATCTCCCCGAAATATTTATACAACAAACTAAAATTGCACAATCCCAAAAGGCGTAACACAATAATTCATAGCCACATCAAATCTATCCAAACCATCAATTTTATCTTCCGCCTCAAAAAACGATAACCCAATTTTAACAACATCAGGTTTGCATTGTACCAGAAACCGGTCATAATAACCTCCGCCATATCCAGCCCGAAAACCTTTTTTATCAAATGCTAAAAGTGGTATAAGCACTGCATCAATTATTTGAGGTTCAATTTTTACAGAAGTTTCAGGATCTGCTTCCGGAATTTTCCAGCGATTTTCGATAAGGTTTGTCTCCGGTTTCAACAAAAAATGCTCCATTTCTTTTGTTCCGGGTATAATTCTTGGGGTGGCAATTGCTATCGGAGGATATGAATTTTGGAGTAAGGAAATGATTTGCCAGGTATCAATCTCGACTTTTCCATGCTGAGGCAAAAAGATATGTATTGTTTTGATTTCTTGCCCTGCCAAAAGAAGTTTCAGGTTTTCAGTAATAGCATTATTTTTTGCAACAATCTCATCCTGTGTTAAATCCATTCTTTTCTTTAAGTATTCAGCACGTAAAATGGATTTTTCCATAACAAGTTGATTGATTATTCGCGCAATATTAAAAAATTAATCCTGGCAGCCTTACTCATTTCAAAAAAATCGGGTAGATAAGCATTAATAGAGTATTTTAACGATTGATAGTTATGAAAAAGCATTCATACTTTTGAAAGAATGAATTAATAATTCAAACTTACTTACCGTTCTGTTTCGCCTTTTCAGTCTATTATTTGTACTTTCACCGTCGCATTTCAATATCTTTAACTTTCGAATAGTAAATAATAATCATGAGCAAAATTAAAGTTGCAAATCCCGTAGTAGAGTTGGACGGTGATGAGATGACTAGAATCATCTGGAAGTTTATTAAAGAAAAACTTATTTTACCATATCTGGACGTAGATATCAAGTATTACGATTTAGGTATTGAATATCGTGACGAAACCAATGATCAGGTTACGATCGATTCTGCAAATGCGATTAAAGAATTCGGTGTAGGTATCAAATGTGCTACAATTACGCCGGATGAAGACCGCGTTAAAGAATTCAATCTGAAACAAATGTGGAAATCACCAAACGGAACAATCCGTAACATTTTGGATGGAACTGTTTTCCGTGAGCCTATCGTAATGAGCAACGTACCTCGTTTGGTTACAAACTGGACTGCTCCTATCATTGTTGGCCGTCACGCTTTTGGTGATCAGTACAGAGCAACGGATTTCGTTGTGCCAGGAAAAGGAAAACTTACTGTTAAGTTTGAAGGCGAAGACGGACAAGTAATTGAGCACGAAGTGTATCAATTCCAGGGACCAGGTGTTGCCATGGCGATGTACAACGTGGACGAATCAATCCGTGGTTTTGCGCGCTCTTGTTTCAATGTAGCTTTGGGCAAAGGATGGCCTTTGTACCTTTCTACTAAAAACACCATTTTGAAAAAATATGACGGTCGTTTCAAAGATATTTTCCAGGAAGTTTACGATGCTGAATTTGCAGGAAAAGTACATTATGAACACCGTTTGATCGATGACATGGTTGCTTCTGCGCTTAAATGGGAAGGTAACTTTGTTTGGGCTTGTAAAAACTATGATGGTGACGTTCAGTCAGATACAGTTGCGCAAGGATTTGGTTCTCTTGGTTTGATGACTTCTGTGTTGTTGACTCCGGATGGAAAAACTTTGGAAGCTGAGGCTGCACACGGAACAGTAACCCGTCACTACCGTGAGCACCAAAAAGGAAGACCAACTTCTACTAACCCGATTGCATCGATTTTTGCATGGACACGTGGATTGGAATTCCGTGGTAAACTTGACGGAAACCAGCCATTGATCGATTTCTGCCAGACACTTGAAAGAGTTTGTGTTGAAACGGTTGAAAGTGGTAAAATGACAAAGGATTTGGCTGTTTGTATTTATGGAAACAAAGTGAATCACGGAGAACATTACCTTTATACTGAGGAATTCCTTGAAGCGATTAACGATAATTTACAAGCTGCATTGGCTTAAATTATTTTTGAATACATGAAAGCTGCCGGTTCTGTAAAGAACTGGCAGCTTTTTTATTAGGCATGTGGCCAAAGGATTGTTTATAAGTATGGTTAGAAAATACTTAGATCTTTTCATTCCGGGCATGGATTTTGTATTTTGAGCTAAATTTGAACTCAATTAACCGGATTGTCGACTTGTTCAAAACCTTTCTCATTTTTATTATTTTGTCATTTTGTGGGGCTTTCTACTTTGAAGTTCGGGCACAGGTTGTTGCACCCGTTGATAATTCAATAAGGGTCGAAACAACTGTATCGCCTGACAGCTCGGCTCCTGTTGATAAAAAGGTAGAGGACAAGGATATTATGGATGTGCTCGGCCAGTTAAGAAAAAAAAGTAAAAGAGAAAGTTTTAAACTGAAAGAAAAGAAATCTGGTAAGATTCTCTATTCGATGGTTCCGGCGGTTGGTTATACTTTGTCAACCGGAGTGGTTGGTTTGCTTAGTGCCAATGCAGCATTCTATTTAAGTGATACAGCTACAACCAACATCTCAAGTATTAGTTCGAGCTTCAATTATACCCAATATAATCAGATCACGATACCGGTTATAGCCAATATCTGGACAAAGGATAATGGTTACAACATCATTTTTGACTGGCGATATTTTAAATATCCTCAGGATACTTACGGTCTGGGAGGCCATAGTTCCATAGCAAGTGCGGATAGAATTGATTATTCCCATATCCGGATGCATCAAACGGTTTTGAAAAAAGTAGGTGGCGCGTTGTATATGGGCGTTGGTTATTTGCTTGATTATCGATGGAAAATCAAACAGGAAGGAAGTAATGAAGATGTGAACAGATATGGACTTCCGCCTAAATCCGTTTCTTCCGGTCTTGTTGCGAATATTCTTTATGACAATAGAAAAAATTCGATAAACCCGATCGCCGGACTTTATGCCAATGCACGTTACAGAAATAATCTGACGGTTTTGGGAAGTAATACCAACTGGCAATCGCTCGTTCTGGAATTAAGGAAATATGTAAATTTCCCGAGAGGCAGTAGAAATACACTTGCGTTCTGGGATTTTAACTGGCTGACTTTATCAGGAAAACCGCCCTATCTGGATTTGCCAAGTACGAGCTGGGATCCTTCAAATAATACGGGTCGGGGCTATATACAGGGAAGATTCCGTAGTCCGAATATGTTATATTTTGAAACGGAATACCGGTTTTCTCTGACACAAAATGGTTTGATCGGAGGTGTGGTTTTTGGTAATGCACAAAGCTTTTCCAATTGGCCAACGAAAAAATTCGATAAAGTTGCACCTGGAGTTGGCTTAGGTATTCGTGTAAAAATTAATAAAACTTCCCGTACCAATATTGCCGTCGATTATGGTTTTGGAGCAAATGGTTCAAGAGGATTGTTTGTAAATTTGGGGGAGGTTTTTTAAAAATAATGCGTTGTTAATTTATTTTAATGACCAAGAAATTAGAAAAAATGATCGCTTCAATAGAAATACAAAATTTTCGTAATCTCAAAAACCTTCATATTGATTCACTAAGCCGTGTTAATTTAATTATTGGGAAAAATAATTCCGGCAAAACCAATTTCCTTGAATCAATAAATTTCTATACTTCCCAAAACGAATTTCTACCGGAAGAAAAACTCATCATTGATGATTTGGCTCCTAACCAGCTGACCGACGATGAAATACTTTTCTCTCCAAATGTCAAGCTTATCAGCTCTCATTCCAGTATTCAGGGATTTTTGAGACAGCACACTTTTGATGTTTTCACTGATTTCATTCGGGAGAAAGCTATGCGTTGCCTGAAAATGATTGATGACCGTATTTTCGAAGTTGATTTTGTCGCCGATAATTTAAAGAATCCAATTGCTACTTTTAAAAGCGGGAAAAACGTTGCGCTCTTACGGATGGGGAATGGCGTTCACCGGATTCTAACCATTTTACTGGCTTTAACTACCTGTGAAAACGGGATTGTGCTTATCGATGAAATTGAAAATGGCTTACATTATTCAGTAACGGAAGAACTCTGGAAAATGATTTTTGAGGTTGCTGAACATTTAAATGTCCAGGTTTTTGCGACAACCCAGAGCATCGATATGATTAAGGCGTTTGGCAAAATAATTAATGTTGAAGAAAATAAACCATTACATGGCATTTTGATCAAACTTGAAAATATTGATAATGTCATTGAACCGCTGACATTTGATCCGGAAGAGATGAAAGTAATTACACAAAATTCTATTGAGGTTCGGAGATAGGTAATCGGTTAATAGTTAATATTTTATATTGAAATGGAAGTGCAGATAAGAATTAATTGCTCCGGCATTAATTCTTTTTTTTCTTTAACGCCTCCTATTTCTACAACTCTTGCAAAAAAGCCCTAACTTTGCGGGCAATTTGTTGATATTGACCTGCGACGGGTTCAAATCTCAAATGGAATATTTTCATTTAACTTAATTTTTGTTGCAATGTCCGCAGTAGCAGAGCAAACCCAGGTGCTGGCCGACCGTATCAATGCCCTCGAAGAATCTTCGACGTTGGCAATGACCAAAATGGCCCGTGAATTGGCTGCCCAAGGCCACAAAGTGATTAGTCTGAGCGTGGGAGAGCCAGACTTCAAAACGCCCGCATTTATCTGTGAGGCTGCCAAAAAGGCAATTGACGATGGATTTCATGGATATTCGCCGGTAGCAGGTTACCCTGATCTACGAAAGGCGATTGCTGATAAGCTTAAGCGCGACAATAATATAGATTGGAAACCTGAAAATATTGTGGTTTCTACGGGAGCAAAACATTCCCTTGCTAATGTAATCCAGGTTTTGGTAAATCCAGGTGATGAGGTACTTATCTTCGCTCCGTACTGGGTTAGTTACTCCGAAATGGTAAAACTGGCGGAAGGGAAATCTGTGATCGTGGAAGGTGCTTTTGAAAATGGTTTCAAAGTTACTGCTGCACAATTGGAAGCTGCAATCACACCTCGTACGAAAGTGGTGATGTATGCATCTCCAAACAACCCAACCGGCGCTGTTTATTCAGAAGCTGAGTTGAGAGAAATCGGTGCAGTTTTGGAAAAACATGAAGGAATTTATGTTTTAGCCGACGAAATCTACGAATATATCAACTTCACAGAAGAAGGACATTTCAGTATGGGATCAATTCCTGCATTGAAAGACCGCGTGATCACCGTAAACGGAGTAGCGAAAGGATTCGCTATGACAGGATGGAGAATCGGGTTTATCGGTGCTGCAAAATGGATCGCTGACGGTGTTGAAAAATTGCAGGGACAAGTTACTTCGGGAACGAATTCAATCGCTCAGAAAGCCGCTACGGCTGCTTTTGATGGTCCTTTGGATGCTACAAAAGAAATGACAAAAGCATATGCACGTCGTCGTGATCTTGTAGTTGGTTTGTTAAAAGAAATTCCTGGTTTTAAAGTAAACGTTCCTGATGGAGCATTTTACGCATTCCCGGATGTAAGTTATTATTTCGGAAAATCTGACGGAACGAATGTTATTAAGGATTCTGATGATTTTGCAAACTGGTTGCTTAACAATTCTTACGTTTCAACCGTAGCAGGTTCAGGTTTTGGTGCACCAAATTGTATCAGAATCTCAACTGCCGCCGCTGATGAATCATTGGCAGAAGCAGTACAAAGAATCAAAGATGCGGTTGCAACTTTGAAATAGTATAGAATAAACTTATTGCCAGGCCTCATGGATTTTCAAGACCATGAGGCTTTTTCTTTTGACAAGCGAATTACATTTATCAATTTCTTGTTGAAAGGATAACAACACCATAAATTCTGAATAATCAATTTCTTGTTGAAAGGATAACAACACCATAAATTCTGAATATAAAAAAGCCGACTGCTGATAGCCGAAAGCCGACCGCCCAATCACCATGAGCAAATATTATTTTTTAAAGGTTAAAGAAATAGAAAGAGAAACGGAAGATGCATCTACAATCCATTTTTGGCATCCTCTGAATGAAGTAGTTGCCTATCGTCCGGGACAATTTATTACCTTGCTTTTGCCAGACGGAGACAAAAAAGTGCGCCGTTCGTACTCCATGTCCAGCTCACCTTATACAGACGTTTCCCTGGCGATCACGATTAAACGTGTTCCCGGCGGGTTTGCTTCTAATTATTTACTTGATACGATCAAAGTAGATGACGTATTGGAAGCAATGGAGCCTATGGGACTATTCTTTCCAAAACAGGAAGACGACCAGACGCGTCAGGTTGTTTTTATTGGCGCAGGAAGTGGAATTACGCCTTTATTTTCAATTGCCAAATCCATTTTAATGGTTGAACAGGAAAGTGAAGTTGTACTAATCTACGGCAGCCGGACCGAATCAAGCATTATTTTTAAAGACAAGATCAAGTTTCTTCAGGAAAAATATAAAGAGCGATTCAAGGTAGTTTATACGCTTAGTCAGCCAGATGACAATTGGGAAGGAGAACGTGGACGTTTGAATAAAAGTCATATCCTGAAAATCATGGAAGGTCTGCCGCATTTAAAGGTCAGTGAAGCCGAATATTTTCTATGCGGACCGGAAGATATGATGGAAGAAGCAAACCGTGCTTTGGCCATCAGAGGTGTTGCTTTAAATAAAATCAGGCAGGAAAGTTTCCTGACTGCCACTGCATCAAAACCGGGAGAAGTAACTTTGGAAGAAACCGACGATTCTCCGAAAACGCACGAGATCACACTTTTCTACGAAGGAACGGAATACAAAGTGCCCGTTAAACCTTATGAAACGGTGTTGGAAGCGGCGATGAATATGGATATTGATCTTCCCTATTCTTGTCAGGCAGGAATGTGCACGGCTTGTATGGGCAGATGTGTGTCCGGAAAAGTGACGCTGGATGAAGAAGATGCTTTGTCAGAAGCAGAATTGAAAGAAGGTTTTATTTTAACCTGCGTGGCACACCCGATGAGTGATGATGTAGTAATTGAGGTGGAATAAATTCGATATAAGAAATTCAATAATAGAGTGCTATACAAAAGGATATTGACGGTCCTAATGTATAGCACTGACTTTTTTACGGGTTAATCAGGGTAACTTTGCATTTTATTTGAGAAACAAACATTGTCAAAGAAATACTATGGAAATAGGAATTGATAGTTTCGCCGCCATGTTCAGTGGTGAAGCGGTTACGGCAATTGATGATGTGGATGCAATGGCTCAGTTGCTGGAAAGAATAGAACACGCGGATCGTTGCGGTCTTGATGTATTTGGAATTGGTGAACATCACCGGAAAGGATTTCTGGACTCCGCACCTTCGATGATATTGGCTGCTGCGGCTTCGAGGACGAAAAAAATCCGGTTGACAAGCGCAGTTACTGTTTTAAGCGCAGCGGATCCGGTAAGAGTTTTCCAAAATTTTGCGACGCTGGATCTGATATCTCAGGGAAGAGCCGAAATGGTTGTGGGTCGTGGTTCCTTTACTGACGCCTTCCCTTTATTTGGATTGAACCTGCAAGATTACGATAAGTTATTTTCAGAAAAACTGGATTTGCTTCTCAAAATCCGGGATAACGAGTTTATAACCTGGTCTGGAAAATTCCGTCCTGCATTGCAGAATCAGCCGGTTTACCCAAGACCATTACAGGAAAAAATACCGATCTGGTTAGGTGTGGGTGGTACGCCTGAATCTTTTATCCGTGCCGGTATGCTGGGTTTGCCCTTGATGGTGGCTGTTATCGGTGGGGAAACACATCGTTTCCGTCCGTTGGTTGATCTGTACAGAGAAGCGGGAAAAAGAGCAGGATTCAAACCGGAAGAACTTCAGGTTGGTTTGCATTCACTTGGTTATGTGAGCGATTCAACGGAAGAAGCGATTGAAGAATTTTTTCCTGGATATGCAGAATCATTCACTAAAATCGGAAAAGAACGTGGCTGGCCTCCGATGACGAGGGCTCGTTTTGAATCCCAAATGGGACCAGATGGTGCTTTACTTGTAGGCGGACCGGAAGAGGTTGCAGACAAAATACTTCGCCATAGTGAATCCCTTGGTGGTATATCCCGACTAACTTTTCAAATGGATAACGCTGGAATTTCACATGAAAAACTTATGAAATCGATCGAAATCATTGGACAGAAAGTTTCGCCTTTGATTAATAAATAGGGCGTTTAGTTCAAAAATTAAATCGGCTTACCGCATCATTTGCAGTAAGCCGATTTGGTTATATATCATTTTATTTTTTTGCTGGTGCCGCGGGTGGTGCCGGTGGAGTTTTTGTAGAAATTGCCGGGGATGCGGGAGACGCCGGGCTCGCAGGAGCCGGTGGAGCTGCTATCGCAGGTTTTCCTATCCTCTTTGGAGCTCTTGGCGCGCCAGGTGCTCTTGCGGGGCGTGGTGGTGCAGGATGTAAATCTTTCAGTCCTAACGATGCCAGTCCCATATTTTTGCCGATCTCATCCATCTTACCGCTCAATTGATCCATTTCTTTTTCCATATCACGATAAGGCTCACCTGCTTTTTCTGCTTCTTTTAAGTTGTTTGCGAGATCAGAATTCAGTTTGGTAATTACCTGTTCCTGCGCTTTAATCTGTTGTTCAAAATCCGCCAATTGTTTTTCAAGATCAGCCTCGTTCAATTTTGTTTTTGATTTAATATCAGGATGCAAAAGGTTAGATCGTTTTTCAAGCAATCCCTGACGGATTTCGTTCGCATTATCTTTTTTCCAATCAATTTTTTCGCGGTCTCTGTCAAAATGCTCCATTTCAAACTGACGTTTCTCCATTTCGAGTTGAAGCTCATGCATCCGGGTTTGCAAGGGCTCCATTTGTTTTTGTAACACGCCCATTTTCTGGTGGAAATCGCTCATTTTGCTTTTGAGAGAATCATTCATGAACGGAAATTCAGATTCATCCAAAGCTTCGTTGATATTAATGTTGATGTTTTCATCTATCTCAGGAACTTCCAAATCTATGTCTGGTTCAGATTCAATAGCTGCCAAAGCTCCATTTTCATCCCTT
Source organism: Dyadobacter subterraneus (assembly GCF_015221875.1). NCBI lineage: Bacteria > Pseudomonadati > Bacteroidota > Cytophagia > Cytophagales > Spirosomataceae > Dyadobacter > Dyadobacter subterraneus. The sequence goes on along the minus strand of NZ_JACYGY010000002.1, from coordinate 707,578 downwards.
ACTATGATAGGTTTAGAACGTTTTACAGATACCTGATGCGTTTTTGCCTTCGCTTTTTTCTTTTTTAAAGTGTCCTGTCCAACGGCATAAACAGAAACGCCGATCAGTGCTGCAATAAATAACATGGTAACCGGCAATCCTCCAAAAATTCTGGTAGACTTGGGAGCGACGCCCAGCACACGTTTTACACGTTGTAATAAAAGTGGTTTTTTAGATGCAAAAGCCATAGCCAATGAGTGATTTGCTTTAAATTCTGCAATTCCAACCAATGCATGAGCCAATGAAAGACGGTCTCCACAAGCTTCAATGGCCAGGTCATCGCAGCAATGTTCACGCTCAACCCTTACACGCTCGGATAACCACCAAAGTGCTGGATGGAAAAAGAAAATAACTTCAACAAAAGATTGCAGTATATTAACCAGATAATCATGGCGGCGAATATGCGCCAATTCATGTGCAAGAATGGCTTCAATCTGGGCCGTTGGAAAACCTAACAATAATCCGATTGGAATTAATACGACCGGCTGCAAAGTCCCTATTACCATCGGTGTCAAAATTTTGGAAGATTCTTTAAGTTCTATGGATTGATAAACTTTTAATTTCGCTGTTAAAACGCCAAATCTCGCTCTCCATTCCTTGTTCATAACCAGTCGTGAATTGTGGCGGAGATATTCGGTGTAAATCCATCCTCCCAGAAATCTAACAACTAAAACTGCGGCACCGATAAGCCAGCAAATAACAAGCTCCTGAATATGTGCCGTCAGCCAAAGCTGGACTTTCGAGGTCAGTGAAAGTTCGTAAGTTAATGTTTTCCAGTCGGCTACGTTATGCGCTGTGTTTTTCAATGCACTACTCAAAACTTTCGGAGTCGCGTTGAAATAATAATAAAAGAAAGTAACGAGCGATGAAATAACCTGAATAGAAAGTGTTAGAATTCCCACCGTGTAACGAACTGTTGCCGGACTTTTTCGCAAAAGATATAATGCAATGCTGGCAACTAATACGAGCAAAGCACCTTGCCAGAGTGAATGAACCAGCATCCACCCGAAGGACGAAACCAGCGCGTCAGAGAATAAGTTGAAAAACGATTTCATGGCTATTTTTTGTTTTCAAGGTTGTTTAACAATTCACGAATTTCATCTAATTCTTCTTTGGAAGTTGAGTGATTTCCCAAAGCCTGCATGACTAAACGGGCAGCGGAGCCACGAAACGTTGATTCAACAAAACGTCCAAGCAGATCCTGCTGCGTTTCTTCTTCATCGAGCAGTGCTACGTAAATGTGAGAGCGGCCGTTTTCAGTCCTATACAAAACGCCTTTATCATGCATAATCTGCATCAGTTTAAGCGTTGTTGTGTAACCGGTGTCTTTGGATGCGGAAAGGAAATCATGAACTTGTCTCACAGTAGAAGGGCCTTCTTTCCACAAGTAATTCAAAATTTCCAGTTCAGATTCTGTTGGTTTTATGATCATGGCTAATAAAATTTTATTAAATTGATTTTCAATTCAAAAAGCTGAATTGCTTTGTACGATTTAGTTCGTAACAAATCTCTACGAAAATATTCGTATTTGCAAGAGTCTATTACGATTATTTTCGTAGTTGGCTGCAAAATATTGAATTAATAGATTTAAATTACTGATTAACAGATAAATAAAAAATGCCAGCGGGAATTCCCTGCTGGCATTTTTTATTATTTTAACAAAAATTAAGATAAATGAATATCTAAGTTTTTCTTGATGTAATTTCTAAACGTAAGTATTCAACATTACAGGCATTACCAGCATAAGGATATCTTCGTTCTCTTCCTGATCAACCGGGATAATTAAACCAGCACGGTTAGGTGCAGAAAGTTCGAAAGTGATGGTTTTGCTTGACAGGTTTCCAAGTACTTCAATTAAGAACTTAGCGTTAAAGCCGATTTCCATCGCATCACCGTTATATTCGCACATCAAACGTTCATTCGCTTCATTTGAGTAATCAAGATCTTCCGCAGAAATCACAAGGTCATTTAAAGACATTTTCAAGCGAACCTGATGTGTGGTACGGTTTGAATAAATGGAAATACGACGTAATGAGCTCAGAATTTCCATCCGGCCTATCGTCAAGGTATTTGGATTGTTTGTTGGAATCGCGTTTTCATAATCCGGGAAACGCTCATCGATCAAACGACAGATCATACGGATATTTCCAAAACTGAAAAATGCATTGGAAGCAGTAAATTCAGCTTTTACAGGCACATCATCAGAAGGCAGACAAGATTTCAGCAAGTTCAACGCCTTACGCTGGATGATCATCGAAGTGTCAACATCCGATTTGATATCAGAACGACGGTAGCGCACCAAACGGTGACCATCCGTAGCAACAAATGTTGCATTTTCAACGCCCATCTGAACAAAAACCCCGGTCATAGCAGGTCGAAGATCATCTGTGCTGGTTGCAAACAATGTATTAGCGATTGCCGCTCCCAAAGCAGAAGACGACAAATCAACAGATTGTCCACGATTTACAGACGGCGTTTTTGGGAAATCAATCGGGTTTTCACCGGATAATTTATAACGTCCATTGTCTGAAATAATCTCGGTTCCGAAAGTCTCGCTGTTTACCTGAAGCGTGATTGGCTGCTCAGGAAGACCGCGTAACGTATCCAGCAAAAGTTTTGCAGGAACGGCGATAGCGCCTTTTTCGGTAGATTCTACTTCGATTTCAGTAATCATAACAGTCTGCAAATCAGATGCAGTAACAGTCAGGCGATTACCTTCAAGCGAAAGTAAAAAATTTTCTAATATAGGTACGATTGGGTTCGTTGAAACGACACCATTAATTGCAGATAGTTGCTTGAGCAGTACCGATGACGAAACGACAAACTTCATAATTCGTGACGGAAGTGGTTAAATAAAAATTATAAAAAACCCAGGCAGATCTCTAAATCTGTCTGGTAGGGAACAAAAGTAAGAAAAAAAAATGTACTCTACCGCTTTATTATTATGCGAATTTACGTCGGCGAATATAGTAACGGATTGCTCCGAAAATACCAAGAATAACCAGGGGTAAAAGAAGATTCAGCACCTGCCAGAATTTTTTGTCCTTGTGCACCGCAATCTTATCCAGAGCACGAATACTGATCTGTTTGCTGCGTGAATTGATGATCCCATTTTCGTCGGTCATGTAATCCAGCGCGTGCATGACGAAATCTTTATTACCGAAAATATTGCTCGAAGCACGATCATAACCAAGGGGAAGCGGTGTATTTCTGCGGTAGTCATAGTCGTTAACCACAACATCGCCGTCTGCGCAAATAATAATTTTCCCCTGCCCTGTTGCTTTAAAAGTCTTGGAACGCGGATCGTTTGGTAAAATTCTGTTTTCGAAAAGCGAATTAAACGAACCCTCCAAAAGAACAGCGGCTAATTTTACGCCACCTTTATATTCAGCTGGATCTGGTTGCTGACGTGCTTCGTTATAACCTACCAAAGCAGGCGTATTTACCAGATTTGTATAAGGTGAAGTCATCAAAAGCGGAATTTTCTGAATTCCCGGCGCACCACCCACAGTATCCAGAGAACTTAAAAATCTTGAATAAACAGCATCCGTATTTCTTGTAATCGGACTTGGCCCAAAATTATTCAGCAAAGGAAAAAACCGCCAGGGAACTGCCTTTATTTCTGGCTTATCGCCCATATTTCCAACATTCATTGGAATCGTCGCACAATTCAAATCCTTGACAAGATTATTGTTAATTCTGGCTCCCCAACGGAAAAAAAGATCGTTCAGGTTTAAATCAAGCGGTTGTACATAATTTCCTTCCAGACTAACACTATCCACTTTGGCACCATCAACAAAAAAAAGCGCTTTGCCGCCGCCGATTACGTACTGATCCAATTTGTATTTTTCTTCCTCAGAAAACGGAACATCAGGTTTTAAAACCATCAGAGCATCCAGCCCTTCATACGTTTCAGGATCATTAACCACCATGAAAACATCATAACTTTGCTGCATCGTGGCGATCAGATCGCTAAGTCTGGCAGGTGGGAGTTTTTGAGTATGATTTACGAGTAAGCCAACTTTCTTTTTAGCAGGATTATCAAGCACGCGAATCGCAGAAGCCAGTTGAAATTCTACATTTTCGTAAGATTGATTTAACTGTTCTTCGGGAGTGCTGCTTTTATTTCCTTTTAAAAGCTGAACCGGAATCGCGAGCGTATCAGCCTGAACAATGGCTCCCGGAAAAATTAGTTTTTCAGTCCGTTTTCCATCTTCATTGGCGAAAAGGTTAGTCGGTCTTAAGCCGCGGTCTACCAGATTTTGATATTGTTTTTTTCTCTCATCTTCACTTGCCGCGTCGGATGGATCGGAAAACTGGAAGGATAAATGTCCGTTGGAATAAGTCTTAAATTCTTCAAGCGTTTCGCGGGTAGCACTTTCCAGGCGTTCAAAACCGGGAGGAAATTCACCGGAAAGATAGACGTTGACGATCACGTCTTTGTCCAGATTGCTTAATAACTGCTTGGTTGCGTCAGAGATTGTATACCGATTATCTTCCGTTAAATCCCAGCGGAAAAAGAATAAAGAAGCCAGCCAGTTGAGTCCGGCCAGGATGATCAATACAAATAAGAACCTGAAAATTATTTTTTTCATGAAGCAGTAACGCCCGTTTTTCAGCAAAAATATAAAAACTATACGGAGTTATTGCGGGAGGCGGTTATTTCTTGTATTTACAGCTTTTATTATCAGCAGATTGGTAATACGATTTGTAGTTGGAAGCTTTCGGATCCATACAGCCTTTCAGGTTCAGGATTTCGATATCTTTAAAATCAATCGGGTGACTTTCAGCCTGTAATGCAATATAACCGCTGGTTAATGGCGTGCCATCTTTCTTGATCCATTCTTCTGCATTACTGAAATGCCCGGCCTTAAAATCGTGATCTTTTCCTACATAACCGCCACCGATTTTAGGCTTCGTAAATGTAAAAACAACATCACCGTTAATAATATGATGAACGATAGAATCTCCAAGAACAATCGCCTCAGCAGAAACCCATTGATCGCCATCGTAAGTTTTTGAAGTGGAATTGATACAATGTGCCTGGTCAATTTTTCCATTAACCTCGACAATGGTACCCGGCGTACAAAGATTTCCTGTGGTGCGTTCGCCTGCATTTAACCCACCAAGATATTGCATTTCCAGCGAAACCGGGAAATCCTGGTCAAGTCCTAAACTGGCGGCCGATTGCGAATGTAACATAATACCGCTGTTGCGGACATTCCAGGATGCACCGCCCGGAACCTGATTTCCGTTAAAGCGATATTTCAAACGTAAACGGTAATGCGAAAACGGCTTGTAATAATACATGTGGCCATATTCCGTGGTAAAAGTTTTATATTCCTTATAATTCACCCGGATCATGCCGTCTTCAACGATGAAGGTATTTTTATAATTGTCATTGACTTTATGCCCAGCAATTTTAATATCCCAGCCTTTCAGATCTTTTCCATTAAATAAGGATTGCCACTCTTCTTTGTCAGGATTATTTTGGGCGAAGGTGACGTAGGAAAGTAGAAGGAAAAGAGATAGAAATTTGCAGAATTTGGACATAGCAGGTTGTTGTTTGTTTCGAAAAGGTGGCGTTTGGAGTTTCCTACTGATGTATCAAGAATTTAACATTGATCTATACCGGCTCCATAGAGCCTCCTGTTTATAGAATGTCGTTAATTTATAATTTCCTGGCTCCATCGGAGCCTCCCGCTATTTCAGGGAACTCCAAAAGGAATTATATTGATGCCGAGTTACTTTTTGGCTATAAACATGACGCCCTTACCGGGCGAAGAAATTATAAACTATGAAACAGGAACCAATAGTACCGGAATTATTACAAGAAGCTTTCAATCGCTTTTCCAAATTGGAAACCGAGGAAGAAAAAGCGCTGTTCTGGAAGGAGTTGGCTAAAAATTCAAGGGAAATTTCTCCTGAAATTCTTAACCAACTGTTACAAAATGGAGTTTTTAATCTGAAAGGGTTAAAACTTTACATCAAACGGTAAAAGAAAAAATGCCTGCCTGACTATCTCCTTTTTCTCCGTTGTTTGTCTTTTGGAGCACCCGTTGAAGGCTTACTTCTTCTCGAAGAAGATGGTTTCCCGGAATCCCGTGAAGACGAACCACGAGAACTTCGCCCACTTTTCTCCTCAAACCCACTACCATTTCGTGAGCGAATAGATGAAGTCGTATTACTAGCCAAATACAGATCCATGCTTCTCCGTGCCAGATTGGTATCTTTTACCTGCACTTTTACAGCATCTCCAAAGGTGTAAATCTTTTTCGTGCGCTGGCCTATCAGACGGTAATTGTCTTTATCATGTTCATAATAATCGTCACCTAAGTCATTCATTCTTACCAAACCTTCCGAAGCGGTTTCTGTTATTTCAACAAAAATTCCGAATTCAGTTACGCCGGTAATGATACCATCAAAAACACGATCTTTGTCCATCGTGCTCATAAACTCGACTTGTTTGTATTTGATCGAAGCGCGTTCTGCATCAGAGGCTAATCTTTCGCGTTCGGATGAATGTTTGCAGGCACCTTCGTAGGTTTCGCTGTTCACCGATTCTCCGCCGTTCAGATAATGCTGCAACAATCGATGCGCCATTACATCCGGATACCGCCGAATGGGTGAGGTAAAATGCGTGTAACGTTTGAATGCCAAACCAAAGTGACCCAGATCTTCAACGCTGTACCGTGCTTTCGCCATCGTTCTCACAGCCAAAGATTCAATCAGATTTTGTTCCGGTTTACCTTCGACTTCATGAAGCATACTATTCATGGATTTCGCGATTTGCTTTTCGTCGTCCACTTCCAGTTTATGCCCAAGCTTGGCAACGAACGAAGCAAATGTTTTCAAACGATCCGGATCCGGTGCTTCGTGAACGCGGTAAACCATCGTATTTTTATCCGGTCCTTTTGAAAGTGAATAGACAAATTCAGCCACACGTTTATTGGCCAAAAGCATAAATTCTTCAATCAGCTTATGCGAATCGTGGCGTTCCTTTTGATAAACACCCAGTGGTTTCCCATTTTCATCCAGACGGAAACGTACTTCGGCTGTTTCAAAATTAATCGCTCCGTTTTTGAAACGTTCTTTCCGAAGTATTTTCGCGATGCTGTTCAGCAACGTTAATTCGTTTGGATAATCTCCTTCTTTGGTGTCCAAAACCTGCTGCGCTTCTTCATAAGAATAGCGGCGTTCAGAATGGATCACGGTTCTGCCAAACCATTCTTTCAAAATTTTACCTTTCGGGCTCAATTCAAAAATGGCTGAAAAGGCAAGTCTATCCTCATTTGGACGAAGTGAACAAAGATTATTGGATAATTTTTCAGGAAGCATCGGAACCGTCCTGTCGACAAGATATACCGAGGTCGCACGGCGGTTTGCTTCTTTTTCAAGCTCCGTACCCGGACGCACATAATGTGACACGTCAGCGATATGCACGCCAACTTCTACATTTCCTTCATCCAGATAACGCACCGAAAGCGCATCATCAAAATCTTTCGCATCAACCGGGTCAATGGTAAAAGTTAAAGTCGCACGCATATCACGGCGCTTCAAAATTTCCTCTTTCGGAATAGCATCCGGAATTTTTTGTGCCTCTTTTTCAACCGATCCAGGGAATTCGTATGGTAAGCCAAATTCAGCCAGGATCGCGTGCATTTCTACATCATTCTCTCCTGCTTGTCCTAAAACGTGCAAAACTTCTCCTTCCGGCTGACGCGTTCTTGTCGGCCAGGTGGTCATTTTTATAATCACCTTATCGCCATTTGAAGCACCGTGAAGATGTTCCGGCTCAACGAAAATCGGGTCGAATAATTTTTTATGATCTGGCTGAACCACGGCATATTTCGGCCATACTTCGATAATCCCGACAATTTCTTTTTGTGATCTTTCAACGATTTCAACAACACGACCTTCCACTCTGGTTTTTCCGGAATCTCCACGGCTTGTTTGTTGTCTTCTTCCTGATTTGGAAAGAATCTGAACCTTTACGATATCACCATCCCAGGCGCCGTTCAGCAATTCGGTTTCCACATATATGTCATCTTCGCGACCTTCAATGATCACGAAAGCAAAACCTTTGTTCACACGGTCAACACGGCCAATCAGGCCAGGATCTGCCTGTGGTTTGTTTGGAGCGGCCGTAAATGTTCCGTCGACATTCGAACGGATCTGGCCGGATTCCTGAAGTTCATGTAAAATCTCGTTAAAAAGCGCACGAACCTTGCGGTCCTCTACGCCAAAATGCGCGTGTACGTCAAACGGGCGGAAAGAATGTTCACTATTTAAATCGAAAAAAGCGGCAATATCTGCTTTCAAATTATCGATATAGGAAACAATGCCATGCGGCGCTTTGACTGTCTTATTTTCTTTAAATTCTTTGTTTGGTTTTTTATCTCTCATGAAGTTTTATGAGTAATTGTTGATTAAGGAAGGTGGAATAATCGTCTTCTTAAACTAATCAATTTATTCCACTCTTGTAATATTATCGGCTCGTACGGGCTGAAAACTATGCATTTTCAAATATAATTGCGCCAGTACGACCACGTCTTCTCTGCAATATCGGCAAATTTTAGCGAGATCGTTCTCCTCGTAATAAACGCGCGTAACCTGATCGCCGCTCATTTCATTTTTGCTGCCGGGTATATCAAAAACCGCAGCCAGCAAATCCAGGGAAGTATAACTCTTGTAATCACCGAATTTCCAGAGGTCCATCGTATCCTGATGCAGGATTTCCCAAGGCTTTTTACCTGTGATCTGTAACGCTTTTGGAATTTCAATGCCCAGGATCAGCATGCGGCGACAAAGAAACGGGAAGTCAAATTCTCTGCCATTATGGGCACAAAGAATTAATTGTTCTGCCGGATATTTTTCTATAAGTGCTTTAAATTCAAGCAAAAGCTTAACCTCATCGTCGCCGGAGAAGCTGCGGACTTTAAAGGCTATTTCGTTATTTTCATCCCAATAAAATGCACCGAAAGCGATGCAGACAATTTTGCCAAATTCTGCATAAATGGCGCTCCGATCGTAAAAATATTCTTCATTGGAAATGGTATCGTCACCCTTTCTCAGCGTTATTGTTTTCTTGTCCCAAAGCTTTTGCATCCGCTCAGGAAGCTGATCATAGGACGCATAACCGGCTACGGTTTCAATGTCTAGAAGGAGAAAGTTTTTTGCTTTGCGGCGAAATTCATCTGTCATAGTGTGTGGTTAATTTATGCTTTAATCGTGCAGGACACCTTCCAGTCCCAGCGGCTCAATTTCAATGATATTGTCCTCTACAATACTGTCCGGCACGAATATAAACTTTTTATCGTAAATCTGATTTCCAAGGAAATAACTGATCCAAAACTCGTTATTCAGGTGAAAAACTTCGGGCATGATCGGTTCTACAACCACATGATCCTGCGCCTTAATTTCCGGAAAAAAGTGACGCAGCGTCGACGTTTTTATCCCCGCATTTTCACCCGATTCCGTATTTCCATATCCTTTTGAAGTAACAAAGACGCCGGTGATCGGCTGGTTATTTTTATTGAGCACAATGACATTCCACTCGGCTTCATTCAGTTCGTTGATTTTACGAACAATTGCAACCTTCACGCCTTCCACCGGATGAAAAATAATATCCTTCTTCATTCTTTTCCTTTCTGCTTAATTTTCTAAAATATTTGTTTTTGAATAATATGAATTTTCCCAACTCATTTCAAAAAGACTACCTAAGTGATTTTTTAACTGTGCGGCAACTTCATCAAAATCAACTTCGTGACCAAGTTCCTGAGAAATCGACGTAACGGCCTTATCTTCAATCCCGCAAGGGACAATGTTTCCAAAGTAAGCCAGATCCGTATTCACATTCAAAGCGAAACCGTGCATCGTTACCCAACGGCTGGCTTTTACGCCCATGGCACAGATTTTTCTTGGATTTTTTTGTTCAACAAAATCAAGCCAGACGCCCGTTAACCCGCTGATTCTTCCCGCACTAATATTATAATCGGCCAGTGTAAGAATGATGGCTTCTTCCAGCGTCCGCATATATTTATGAATATCTGTGAAAAAATTGTCAAGGTCAAGAATCGGGTAACCAACCAGTTGTCCAGGACCATGATAGGTAATGTCTCCGCCACGGTTAATCTTGTAAAATTTCGCCTGCTTCTGGATCAGATCTTCTTCGTTTAACAACAAATGATCCTGTTTGCCGCTTTTTCCCAAAGTATAAACGTGGGGATGCTGGCAAAAAATCACACGGTTTGGTGTAATCAATTGTTCGCCAGCCGAAAGACTGCGATTTTGTGTTTTTATCGAAAGCGTTTCTGCAAACAGTTTTTCCTGATAATCCCACGCTTCCTGATAATCGATCAGACCTAAATTCCGGAATTCTGCTTGTTTATTAATGAGGGTATTCATGTCTGAAGGAAATCGATTTGATTACGGAAAATATCAAATCAAATGGTTTGAAACAAATTACGCCTTTGCGGCTGTGGAAAATCAAATATTAAAAAATACTGGTTTAATCGAAGATCGATTAAAACGCATAATCGATTTGAGATTTCTTTTACTTACTATTCAATAACACTATTTTGTACTAAAAATGTTCGAAAGGCTATACACAACACAACCGGAAGCTGGGGTGAAACTCAGGCAACAACTTTTTTGGAAGGAAAAGGTTATGAAATTATTGAAAAAAATTACCGCCATAAACACGCGGAAATTGACCTGATTGTCAAGAAAAACAAAACGTTGATTTTTGTGGAAGTAAAAACCAGAAGCGGCACCGGCTTCGGAATGCCGGAGGAATTTGTGAATTATACCAAAGCGAAGTTAATCATGAAAGCAGCGGAAAATTACATTTATACGAAAGACTGGCATTTTGATATCCGGTTTGATATAATCTCCATTTTAATTCTTTCGAGCGGCGGGATTAATATCAAACATATTGAGGATGCATTTTCGTGAGAAAATAAGGTTTTTGCGCTTTGTAGTAATATCTGGATGAATGTGGTTTTTCAGGAGACTCCTACGGAGTCAGGAATGGGGATAGCAACATCTGAGCTATAAACAGGGTGCTCCTATCGGAGCGGGATAATTCCTGAATTACGAATAAAAACAGCAATTCTAGGTGTTAATATATTTGAGATCTCGGATATTTTCCAGCCACTTCGTGGCTACCTGTTTATAGAAAACGCAGCTAACTACGACAAATCCTGGCTCTGTAGGAGCCTCCTGAAGTTTGCTTTATATTACTGAAAAACCGATGTGTAAAATTCTCTGTACAATATTCTTTATGCTGGTCGCCATAAATCTCCATGCGCAACCTACGATAAAACACGATCTCCAATTTAATTCTCTGGCAACCGTTTGGGATGAAGCAATTCCACTAGGAAATGGTACTGTCGGTGCTTTGATCTGGAAAAATGGTGAGAAATTACGCTTCTCTCTCGATCGTGCCGACATCTGGGATATGCGCCCCATGGCTGGTTTGCACCGGAAAGAATTCAGCTATAAATGGGTGAAGGAACAAGTTGAAAAGAAAGATTACAAACCAGTTCAGCAGTATTTTGATGCACCCTATGACAAAGAACCCGCTCCCTCAAAGATCCCGGCTGGTGCGTTGGAATTCGATTTTACAGGAAAAAACAAAGTAAAATCAGTTCATCTTTCTTTGGATAAGGCTTTATGTGAAGTGCAATGGGAAAGTGGTATGACGATGAAAACTTTTGTTCACGCCACGGAACCTGTTGGTTGGTTTAAATTTGAAAATGTTAAAACCGATATTATTCCGCAGCTTATTGCGCCGAAGTATGAAGGCAAGTTATCAGGCGGCGAAGTGAATTCGCTGGTAGGAGATGATCTGGCGAGATTAGGATATAAACAGGGAACGGTTAATCGACAAGCCAATAGCATTACTTACAAGCAGGCAGGATGGGGCGGATTTACGTATGAGATAACGGTTCAGTGGAAAAAAATTGGAACAGGAATTATTGAAGGCGTATGGAGTATTTCTTCTCAATACCCTGATAAGAAGGTAAATCCTGTCTCCTCTTCACTTGTCAAGACAACTATTTTGCATGGATTTGACAAGGACTTTTTAAGTCATGTAAACTGGTGGAAAAAATTCTGGAATCAATCAGCTATTCATGTCCCCGACCCCGTTATTGAAAAACAATGGTATCTCGAACAATATAAATTTGGCTCGGCTGCCCGTCGTGGTGCACCTCCGATTTCTTTGCAGGCTGTCTGGACGGCAGATAATGGCAGAATACCCCCATGGAAAGGCGATTTTCACCATGATTTAAATACGCAGTTAAGTTACTGGCCAGGTTACAGCGGTAATCATCTGGAAGAAGGATTAGGCTATTTTGATCATCTGGATGAAAATCTGGCTAACTACAAACGTTACACCAAAATGTATTTTGGCGTTGACGGACTGGCTGTTCCGGGAGTAACTACGTTGGATGGAACGGAAATGGGAGGCTGGATTCAATATTCACTTTCGCCGACAGTTTCCTCCTGGCTGGCTCATCACTATTATCTGCAATGGCGGTATAGTATGGATACCGATTTCCTGAAAAACCGCGCTTATCCCTGGTTAAAGGAAGTTTGTACTTTTCTTGAAAAAATAACCGTAAAGGACGAAAACGGTCAGCGTAAACTTCCGATCAGTTCAAGCCCGGAAATTAAGGATAACAGTCTGGAAGCCTGGTTTCCACAGAATACAAACTATGATCTGGCATTAATGAAATTCTCTTTCGGCGCAGGAGCTGAACTTGCTTTGGAGCTGGGTTTGGTATCAGAATCAGATCATTGGAAGGAAATACTTTCTCAGTTTAGTGAGTATGCCACCACGGAAAATGAAGAGTTAATGTTTGCACCAAGTTTACCATATCAGGAATCGCACCGCCATTTTTCACATATGATGGCGATTCATCCTTTGGGTTTGATTAAATGGGAAGATGGCGAAAAATCGCAGACCATTATCAAAAATACGATTGCTTTACTGGATAAAGTAGGCCCGGATTATTGGTGCGGATATTCCTATGCGTGGCTGGCCAATATGAAAGCGCGTGCCAAAGACGGTGAAGGTGCAGCAAAAGATCTTTCCATTTTCGCCAAAGCTTTTGTTTTGCCAAACAGTTTTCATGTCAATGGCGATCAGACAAAATCAGGGTTGTCAAAATTCACTTACCGGCCCTTTACGTTGGAAGGAAACTTCGCTTTCGCGGCGGGATTGCAGGAGATGCTACTTCAAAGTTATGCCGGATTCATCGAGATTATGCCGGCAGTTCCGGAATCATGGAAGGATATTGCTTTTGAAAAACTAAGGGCAGAAGGCGCGTTTTTGATTAGTGCAAAAAAGGAAAATGGTCAGGTTACGGAAGTCAAAATAGATGCAGAAAAAGATGGCGTTGCAACTTTGAAATTACCCTTCAATAAATATCAGACTTTGTCGGCCAGGTTAATTACGATAAATGCTGCGGAAGATGGTTTTTTTGAATTAAAATGTAAAGCCGGTGGAAGCGTTATATTAAAAGTAAGTAATTGAAGTGATGGCCATATTATATTTCGACAAAGATATTTTGTAACGAGAAATTGTCTATTCAAATAATATATGGCGAAATTTAAATGAAATGAAGTATTTTTATATAAGCTGATTCTTTTAACTCATTAATAAGGCAAGTTAAATTCAGTTCCTGACAATGAAAAAGTGGCATTTTATTGGTTTGGGTGTGGCGGTAATTTTGTTATCATCTTTCGCGTGGTCGGGTTTTTTCGAGCATCAGGTGGATTATAATGAGGAGGTTAAGCCAATATTGAACAAAAACTGCATGGGTTGCCATGGCGGTGTAAAACAGGCGGGAGACGTAAGTTTTTTGTTTGAACATGAAATGCTTGAACCAGGAAAATCCGGTAAAATTCCGGTGGTCCGTGGTGATGCCGACGCCAGTGAAATGATACGCAGAATTTTGTCCAGAGATCCGGACGAGATGATGCCAAAAGGTGGCGCTCCTTTGAAAGAAGAGGATATTCAAACTTTAAAAAAATGGATTAACCAGGGTGCAAAATGGGAAACGCATTGGGCCTATAAAAGAATTGAAAAACCGGAAGTACCTTCTAATAAAAATCTCTGGAATCTGTTTGGTCTGATCAATACCGGAAATGCCAACTGGCCCAAAAACGAAATTGACGAATTTATCCTTCAAAAATTAAAACAGGAAAAACTTTCACCTTCTCCCGAAGCAGACAAAGCAACTTTAATTCGTCGCGTAAGCCTGGATTTAACCGGCTTGCCTCCTACTGAAAAAGAAGTTGCTGATTTTAAAAAAGATAATTTGCCGGACGCTTATGAAAAAGTTGTCGACCGGCTATTGAAATCCCCTTCCTATGGAGAACGCTGGACTTCCATGTGGATGGATTTGGCGCGTTATGCCGATACAAAAGGCTATGAAAGTGATGGCGGCAGAAATATCTGGCGTTACCGGGATTATGTCGTAAAATCATTCAATGCGGATAAACCATTCGATCAATTTACGATTGAGCAACTGGCCGGTGATCTGATGCCTGAAAAGAAAACGGGAATGCCATCCGATGAAAACATGATCGCCACGGCTTTTCACCGGAATACGATGATCAATAATGAAGGCGGAACGGATGATGAAGAATTTCGGGTTGCAGCCCAGATTGACCGGGTTAATACCACCTGGGAAGTTTGGCAGGGAACCACTTTTGCGTGTATCCAGTGCCACAGTCATCCTTATGATCCGATTCCGCATGAGGATTATTACAAATACATGGCGTTTTTCAACAATTCACGCGATGAAGATGTGTGGGACGAATGGCCTAAACTTCGTTTTTACAAAGGCGATGATTCTGCCAGAGTTGAAAAAGTAAAATCCTGGATCAATAAACATAATCCAAAAGAGACACAGAAATTCACGCAGTTCATGCGCGTGATGGAACCGAAAATCAATGCGCATAGCTTGGTCAAGGGTGATGAATCAACCGTTTTGCTGATTTCTTACTATGGTGTGAAGGATAAGGGAAATGCAAAAATCCCAAATGTTAATCTCACAGGTGCGGGAAATCTGGTGATGAATATTTCTACCAAGGCAGAAAATGCGGTGATGACTTTCCATCTGGATAAAATTGACGGACAGGTTATTTCCACCGTTAATGTTCCGACGAGAGATACAGTTCTGGTTACGCCTATTCCGAAAATTTCCGGCAAACACGATATTTTTCTTACATTAAAGAGCACTAAAAACCCAACAGAATGGGTGCGGATTACCTGGCTTGCATTTCAGGAATCATTGCCTGGTGCTGGTGAACCGGAGTATTCGGAAATCGTTAGAGATTACTCTACGATTCTAACCAAGTCAACGGAAAGTATGCCGGTGGTCTGGGAAGGAACGGGAGATTTTGCCAGAAAAACTAATGTTTTTGTCAGAGGAAACTGGTCAGTGAAAGGTGCAGAAGTAAAACCGGATGTTCCGAAATTATTAGCGCCAATGCCAAAGGATTATCCAAAAAATCGACTTGGACTGGCAAAATGGATGGTTAGCCGTGATAACGCATTAACTTCAAGAGTCATTGTAAATCGTTTCTGGGAGCAGTTATTTGGCAGAGGAATTGTGGAAACAGTGGAAGATTTTGGTTCACAGGGAGCCGAGCCTTCGCATCCGGAATTGCTTGACTGGCTGGCTATAAACTTTATGGAGGAGGATCATTGGAGCGTAAAAAAGCTTCTAAAAACCATGGTTATGTCAGCGACTTATCAGCAAAGTTCAAAATCAGATAAAGCCAGACAAGAGCAGGATCCATACAACAGGTTTATTTCAAGAGGTCCACGCGTACGATTAAGCGCAGAACAGGTTCGCGATCAGGCGATGGCTGCCTGCGGTTTACTTTCCAAAAAAATGTACGGTCCCAGCGTAATGCCGCCGCAGCCGGAAGGAATCTGGTTGTCGCCATATAGTGGCGAAAGCTGGAAAGTGAGCGAAGGAGAAGATAAATATCGCAGGGCAGTTTATACCTATTGGAAACGGACGGCGCCCTATCCTTCCATGACCACTTTTGATGCGCCAAGCCGTGAGTTTTGCCAGTCGCGGAGGATTTTGACGAATACGCCTTTGCAAGCCTTGGTAACGCTGAATGATCCTGTGTATCTGGAAGCGGCCGAAAAACTTGCGACCACTATGCAAAAACGTGGAAAAACACCTGAACAGCAACTTCGGGAAGGTTACCGTCTTTTGACTTTCCAACCGATCAATGATAAAAGTTTACAGGTTCTGGTGAAAATATACGGCGATGCTTTGAAATCTTATCAAGCCAAACCGTCTGATGTGGATAGTATTCTGGTGTATGGGAAAGAAAGAAAATCGCCTGAATTGGCCGCCTTAACGATTTCTGCCAACGTAATGCTGAACCTGGATAATGTGGTGACAAAGGAATAACCGGAGATATTTCTCTGATTCTAATATTGACAGATATGGAAAAGTTATTGAAAGAATTACAACATGCTGATCTGCACAGCCAGACGCGCCGGCACTTCTTGCAATCAGCCGGTTTTGGTCTGGGTGCTTTGGGATTAGGTTCGCTTTTGGGATCCTGCGGTAGTTCAAATGCAGAAACCAGTGTAACAGCCGAAGCAATGGGAGCGAAGATTCCTCAATTTGCGCCCAAGGCAAAACGGGTTATATATATCCATATGGCCGGCGCACCTTCGCAGCTGGAATTGTTTGATTATAAACCTGAACTTGAAAAATATCACGGAAAAGATTGTCCGGCTGAATTTCTGGAAGGAAAGAAATTTGCCTTTATACAGGGTGTTCCCAAAATGTTGGGACCGCAGGGGAAATTCAACCAATACGGACAATCCGGTGCATGGATGTCAGATTATATTCCTTACTTACAAACTGTTGCGGATGAAATTACATTCATCAAAGCGATGCATACAGATCAGTTTAACCACGCTCCTGCACAGTTGTTGCTACATACGGGAAGCGCGCGGTTAGGTCGCCCGAGTTTGGGTGCCTGGTCGGTTTATGGCTTAGGATCGGAAAACCAGAATTTACCAGGATTCATTGTTTTAGCTTCTGGCGGAAGACAACCGGATGCTGGGAAAAGTGTTTACGGCAGCGGATTTTTGCCGTCCGTTTATCAAGGTGTGCAATGTCGTACCGGTGGAGATCCGGTTTTATATGTGACCGACCCAAACGGGATGAACCGGAATATGCGGAAACAGACCATTGAAGCGATTAACGAGATCAATAAACAAATCTACGATGATGTAAAAGATCCGGAAATATTGACACGGATCAGTCAGTATGAAATGGCTTTCCGGATGCAAATGTCTGTGCCAGAGGTAATGGACGTTTCCAAAGAACCGCAGTTTATTCTGGATATGTACGGTGTTAAGCCCGGCGAAGGAACGTTTGCCATGAATTGTCTTCTGGCAAGAAAACTGGTTGAAAATGATGTGCGATTTGTACAACTTTTCGACTGGGGCTGGGACGGCCACGGAACCACGGCGGGTGATAATGTTGAAGGAGGATTAAGAAATAAATGTCGCTTGTCTGACAAACCGGTTGCCGCCTTAATTCAGGATTTAAAAATGCGTGGTTTGCTAGACGAAACCTTAATTATCTGGGGTGCAGAATTTGGCAGAACGCCTATGCAGGAAAACAGAAATGGCGTCGTAATGCCTTACATGGGCCGTGATCACCATTTGGATGCTTTCACGATGTGGATGGCTGGCGGTGGTGTGAAAAAAGGATTTACCCATGGCGAAACGGATGAATTAGGATATTACGGTGTAAAAGACCGTGTTCACGTGCATGATTTACAGGCTACAATTCTCCATCTGATGGGTTTTGATCATGAAAAATTTACTTACCCTTTCCAGGGACGAAATTTCAGATTAACTGATACCGAAGGAAAAGTGGTAAAAAATATTATTGCTTAACCGGATATAATTGATCAATCGTTGCCTTAAGCCTGAAATCAAACTTTAATCCGATGCAAAATGATACCGTGCTTGCTTTCCGCATGCAATTGAACAAGGGAAACGAAGCAGAATACAAAAAAAGACACGATGAAATCTGGCCGGAATTGTCGGAGTTACTGAAAAACGCTGGAATTCAGGAGTATTATATTTTTCTCGACGAGGTTACGCTGGCTCTTTTTGCTTTTCAAAAGCTCTCACCGAATGCGGATACTTCCGGATTATCCTCATTACTCATTATGAAAAAATGGTGGGACCATATGGCTGATCTGATGGAAGTCAATCCCGATAATTCACCGAAAGTTGTCGCCTGTCCGGAAGTTTTCCGGTTATAGTTTATTTTAATTGTTTTCGTTTTTTCTATGGTGATCCTCTTTCAGGCCACAGACTGGACTTATTTTATTGGACGTTTTCATCCGGTTCTGGTGCATTTGCCGATTGGGTTTTTGCTGATCGCGGCACTTTTGGAGATTGGCAAACGAACCGGGAAAATTTCAGTAAGCGATTCTTCAATCACCTTTATTCTGTTCTGGTCGGCCATTGGCGCTACGATGGCTTGTATTGCAGGATATCTTTTATCGCTTGGTGGAGGATATGATGAGGAATTATTGAGTGACCATCAGTGGCAAGGAATTGGCGTGGCCGTTTTTGCCTGGATCGCCTGGTTATTTAAGTCAGGGAAAATTTCAATCGGCTCTGCTATATATCTTCCTGCGTTGGGACTTTCCACGATTTTGACATTTACAGCCGGCCATGACGGCGGTTCACTTACGCATGGAGACGGATATTTGACGCAATATACACCTGAACCTTTTCGATCCTTAGCGGGAATTCCTCCGCGAACAGAAGAAAAAACGGAAATAAAACCAATTACGGATATTAATCAGGCAGTTGTTTACAAAGATATTGTTCAGCCAATTCTGGAAATGCGCTGTGTACAATGCCATAATGCGAATAAGCAAAAAGGTGGATTGCGGATGGATAACATGGCTATGCTGCTGAAAGGTGGCGAAGACGGGCCGGTATTTGTTTCTGGAAAAGCATTGGAAAGTGCCATGATCAAGCGCTGTCTGCTTCCTGAAACAGACGATGACCATATGCCGCCAAAAGGAAAACCGCAGCTCTCAGATTCACAAATTGCCTTATTGAGCTGGTGGATTGAGCAGGGTGCTTCCGCGGATAAAAAGGTGTCTGATCTAAAAATTTCTGAACAGGTTAAGCCAGCTCTTGCCTCATTGACTTCTGGCTCAGGAGGTGAAAATACAAAAAGTGATGAATCGCCGGTTTTAACTTTACAAGTGCCGGTACCTAATGAAAAAGCAGTCGAAGCTATAAAAAAGACTGGACTTCTGGTCATGCCCATTTCTCATGATAAAAATCTTTTGGAAGTAAGTGCGGTAAATGCGTCGGGTTTTGGAGATGGACAAATCAATCTACTATCACCATTATCAGAACAAATTATCTGGCTTAAACTAGGTAGTACGAAGGTGACCGATGCAGCGACAAAAGAAATCGCCAAGCTTAAAAACCTGAACAAACTGCATTTGGAATATACCGCTGTAACGGACGCAGGTTTAATCGCTCTGAAAGATTTGCAATACCTGGAATATATCAATTTGGTTGGAACAAAAGTTACTGATGCCGGTTTGAAAAATCTTGCTTCTTCAAAAAGTCTGAAAAATATCTATATCTGGAAATCTGCTGTTACTGAAAATGGCATTGCCGAAGTACAAAAATTACATCCGGATCTGCATATTATTAATGGATTTAATGAGGCGAAAGTTGCTGAATTTCTTAAAGCCGGAGATACAATTAAGAAAGAGGAAAAACCAAGAATTCAATAAGGTTGATCTATGATGTGTGGTAGATAGCAGCAGAGCTGCGAAATATTTGTAGATCAGAATATTTTCCTGTCCGGTAAAGGTGCAGCGTACCGAAATATTTGTCAGCTGTACTCAAATCAAAGGTTTAACACATTTAATTTGTTTTCATAATCACTTACGAAATGAATCGTAGACAATTTGTAAACACCTCAATTGCAGGATTAGGCACTTTTGCATTCCTAGAAACAATTGCAAAAGAGAATTCCCCGACATTTGAAAAAACCAATGCCAGTTCTCTGAAAATTCTGGCAACAAATTGGGGTTATGAAGGAACAGTTGATGCATTTTGCGCTGCTGCAAAAAAGGAAGGATATGACGGTGCGGAATTCTGGTGGCCACAAGGCAAAAAGGAACAGGATGAGTTATTTGCCGCTCTGAAAAAGCATGGTTTAGAGGTAGGATTTTTATGCGGAGCTGGCCTGAAAGATTATTCAGCACATCTCGATTTTTTCAAAAAATCAATTGATGCAGCAACAAAATCAGAAATCAAACCACTTTATATCAATTGTCATAGCGGAAGAGATCATTTCAGTTATGATCAGAATAAAGCATTTATAGACCATACCAGCGAAGCTTCGGAGAAAAGTGGAATTCCAATTTATCACGAAACGCATCGTGCAAGAATGCTTTTCGCAGCCCATATCGCAAGAAATTTTATTGAGAAAAACCCCAAATTAAAATTAACGCTTGATATTTCGCATTGGTGTAATGTCGCGGAAACTTTGCTGGAAGATCAGGAAGAAACGGTAAAACTGGCCCTTTCCCGGACAGGACATATCCATGCGCGTATCGGGCATCCGGAAGGTCCGCAGGTTAATGATCCGCGTGCTCCTGAATGGGAATCTGCGTTAAAAGCGCATTTGGCCTGGTGGGATGTTGTTGTGGAAAGGAAAATAAAAAGCGGAGAACAAATTACGTTTTTGACAGAATTTGGTCCTCCGCATTATATGCCAACGGTTCCATTCACCAACCAGCCGCTCGCCGATCAATGGGGAATTAATGTTTTTATGATGCACTTGCTGAGAAAGCGTTATAGCAAATAGCTATAACTTTCTTTCCAGAAGCGTTAAAATACTCTGCAATCCTTCCGCATCTGTTTCAGAAAAGTCATTTAACTGGTCGCTATCCACGTCTAAAACCATTGCTACTGTCCCATTTCTATGGAAAACCGGAAGAACGATTTCGGATTTTGAAGCAGATGCACAGGCGATATGACCGGGAAATTGATCAACATCCGGTACAATAATCGTTTTCTGCTGCGAATAACTTGCTCCGCAAACGCCTTTATGGAAAGGAATTCTTGTGCAGGCAATCGGTCCCTGGAATGGTCCCAGAACGAGTTGCCCTTCTTTTGCTACATAAAAACCAACCCAAAAGAATCCGAAAGATTCTTTTAATGCAGCAGCGATGTTAGCAAGGTTTGCAGTCAGGTCGCTTTCTGTTTCGATCAAAGCATTGATTTGTGGTAATAACGCTTCGTAAATTTCCTTACGATCCGTTCCGATAGGTATTATTAATTCTTCAGCCATTTTTGAGGATCCGACATTTGTAAGGTGAACAGTGATTTTTTTGAAAAAGTTGGAGGGGGGAGAAAATAAATTTGCGAGATCGAGCTTTCAGGGTAATAGAAAATTTATTGTGTAGAGTGGTTTAAAGCACGAGTCGTTCCTACGGAACACTTGCTAAATTTGTAGCTAATATTTTCTATCAACGAAATGTGCCTATGGCACATTTCGTGATGAATATTTAACGAAATTAGAATTAGACAGTAATCAAAATGCCGTTTTTATCTTAATTCATTGGTTAATAAGTAGATAGTGATTCTTCCTATTGCCGTAGGAAGATTTTGTTGGTAGAAAAAAGGCTATTCAACCCTTAGTTTGTGTTCCGTCAGGAACGCTTTGTAAAACTCTGGTTCTATGTACTTATTCTATTAGCAGCTCTCCGGCAAACCTTTATAAAGGCTACTTAAAATAACGTGTTAACTATCAAATTGTCGGTCACACATTAAAAATTCGTTATTTAGCAGAATAATTTCAGCATCAAATGAACAAATGAATCACCGCCATATATTGCTGATGGACGGCCCGGATCATAAAGGGCTTATTTATCAGGTAACCCGTGTACTTTTTGAGCATAATCAAAACATTATTCGTAATGATGAATATGTAAGTCCGTCGGCTTATTTTTTCATGCGTACTGAATTTGAAGGAGAAACGGACGCGACAGAATTATTGCAAATTCTTAGAGAAGAGTTACCAGCTGGTATTAATCTTCGTTTGAATCCCAAAAAGAAAAAAGATATTGTTGTTTTGGTGACGAAAGAACATCATTGCCTGGGCGAATTATTACTTCGTTATGCTTTTGATGAGCTGGATGCAAATATCCTGGCTGTAATCAGTAATTATAACACCTTGCAGCCACTGGTTAGCAAATTCGGTATTCCCTTTCATTTTATTTCACACGAAAACAGAACCCGGGAAGAACACGAAGAAGCAATTTTGAGAACACTAGACGTATACCGACCGGAATATCTGGTTTTGGCTAAATATATGCGGATTATCACGCCGGAATTCGTCAATCATTTTCCGGATCGGATCGTAAATATCCATCATTCCTTTTTACCTGCGTTTATAGGAGCAAACCCCTATCGTCAGGCTTACGAACGCGGTGTGAAGATTATAGGCGCGACAGCTCATTTTGTAAATAATGATCTGGATGAAGGGCCAATTATCGCACAGGACGTGAAATCAGTGGATCACAGGCAAACAGCAAGCGACATGTCGACTTTGGGAAGAGATACCGAAAAACGAGTCTTAACATCAGCTTTAAAGCTTGTTTTCAACGACCGCGTTTTCATTCACAACAACAGAACCATCATTTTATGAACAAGAAAAAAGCCCTTAGTCAGACTCACCGAGGGCTTTTTGTAATCTGATGGATGTTATTGATTATGTAATGATACAAAAAAGCATTGTAACATCAAATTCATATTCAGGTAATTATCCAAAATGATGTATGAAAAATATTAAGCGATGACAACTGTACGTGCCAAATCCACTAAATCTTTATCGTTAACTTCTTTCTTCAAATCGGCTACATCCAGGAATTTTTTGTAAAGATCATCAAGGATCGCTTTCTCAAAAGTGAAGCCAAGAAGTTCTAAACGGTGTTTCAAAGCATGGCGACCGCTACGTGCTGTCAATACGATATCCGATTTATCAACGCCCACATCCTGTGGATTCATGATCTCGTAATTAAGCGTATTTTTTAGGTGGCCATCCTGATGAATTCCTGACGAATGCGCAAATGCGTTACGTCCCACAATCGCTTTGTTAGCTTGAACCGGCATACGCATCATTTTTGATACCAACTGGCTGGTTGGGTAAATCAATTGCGTATTCACGCCCGTTTCGTAACCTAATTCTTTATGAACATTCAAAGCCATCACCACTTCTTCCAATGAAGTGTTTCCGGCGCGCTCACCGATTCCATTCATGGTCACCTCAACCTGGCGGGCACCTTCACGGATACCAGCCAATGAGTTAGCAGTCGCTAAACCAAGATCATTATGACAGTGAATAGAAATTGTTGCTTTATGAATTCCTTTTACATTTTCGAAAATATATTTGATTTTAGCACCATATTCCTCAGGCAAGCAATATCCCGTTGTATCAGGAATATTTACCACCGTTGCACCCGCAGCAATCACAGCCTCAACCAGTTGTGCAAGAAAAACAAGGTCAGCTCTACCCGCATCTTCACAATAAAATTCTACGTCTTCTACCTTTCCTTTGGCATATTTCGTAGCAGCAATTGCTCTTTCAATGATCTTCTCTCTTGTCGTATTGAATTTATGCTGAATATGAATATCAGAAGAACCAATTCCTGTGTGAATACGACCTCTTTTAGCAAATTCAAGTGCATCTCCGGCGGCATCGATATCGCCCGTTACAGCACGTGAAAGCGCACAAATAATCGGTTCACGAACTGCTTTTGAAATTTCAACCACGGATCTGAAATCACCGGGACTTGAAATAGGAAATCCGGCTTCAATAACATCTACCCCCAGTTTTTCGAGTTGTGTAGCTACAATTATCTTTTCTTCTGTTGTCAATTGGCTTCCCGGGACTTGTTCGCCGTCGCGTAATGTTGTGTCGAAGATTTGAACTCGTTGACTCATTGTGGGTACTGTGATTAAAGATTGAATTACGAATTTACTAATTTTAGGACAATATAAAACCCTTTCCGTGTTAGAGAAAGGGTTTTTGATCTATTCAAGACAATGCCTTTCTCCTTTTTACGGGTTACTCTGGATGAGCAGAAAAATGCAATTGTCAATAAGTTTCATCTTTATTTTATTTGCGAAAATTCGCTGACTGCGATTTTCTTCTGCAAAGTAGTAAGAAGATTTTGGTTGCACAAATCATTCTTAATGAAAATTCAAAAAAAGATGTATTTTATAATGAATCTTATTTTTTATATTAAATACGTTTTAAAATCTCTTCACCAATTGCATCGGTTCCTAGAATTAATTCTGGTGCAGTTGTGGAATCAGCGATGTCACGCGTACGGAAACCAGCTTTCAAAACCTGATCAATGGCAGAGATAATTGCATCAGACTCAGCTTTCAAACCGAACGAAATATCAAGTAGCAAAGCAGCAGAAAGTACCGAAGCCATTGGATTAGCAACACCCATGCCTGTGATGTCATGTCCTGAACCGTGGATTGGTTCGTAAACACCAGTGCTGTCTCCTACTGAAGCCGATGCCAGCATTCCCATTGAACCGGCAATCTGACTTGCTTCATCTGTCAAAATATCACCGAATAAATTCGCTGTTACAACCACATCAAAACGGCGTGGATCCTTGATAAGCATCATCGCAGCGGAATCAACAAATTGATGTTCAACCGTGATATCCGGGTATTCAGGTGCAAGCGCCTGAACCACTTCACGCCACAGTCTGCTTGTTTCCAAAACGTTTGCTTTGTCAACAGAACATAATTTTTTACCACGTGTACGAGCAGCTTCGAAAGCTTTGCGCGCAATGCGTTCTACCTCATAACGGCTGTATTCAGCGATATCGTAGGCAGTATCTCCGTCGTTTTTACGGCCTTTTTCTCCAAAATAAATATCACCAGTCAATTCGCGGAAGAAAAGGATATCAGAGCCTTTAAGGATTTCAGGTTTGATTGAAGAAGCACCCAATAATTCATCAAAAAGTTTGATAGGGCGTAAATTGGCGTACAAACCCAGTTCCTTACGCATTTTAAGCAACCCTTGTTCCGGACGAACTTTTGCAGTTGGGTCGTTATCATATTTTGGGTGACCAACAGCTCCGAACAAGATCGCATCAGAAGCACGCATTTTTTCCAAAGTTTCGTCCGGAAGTGGATTTCCAGTTGCTTCAATCGCAACGTGGCCCATTAATGCTTCGTCATAAATGAATTCGTGTCCGAATTTCTCAGCAATTTTAATCAGAACTTTTTTTCCAACTTCTGTAACTTCCTGTCCGATTCCGTCACCAGGTACTATTAAGATGTTCTTCTTCATTATAATGGTTAAAATTTATAATCCGTTGGCCGACAGGTCGGTTTTACGGGTTTATTATGGTTTTTGATTTAGATTTTTAAATTTATATGAATTTAATAGCTCACCCCTACGGGGCTTTGAGCTATGTGGATTAACCGTTTTTCTATAATAATATCATCCCTTCGGGATTGAAATACATATTGACAATCCCGAAGGGATGATATTATTATAGGTAGTGTGAATTAGGCCAAAATGAAACCCTGAAAGGGTGATATAACGTAATTAAGATAATTTGATATTTTAAGCTTTCTGAAACTCCTGCTTGACCTCCTCAATTTTTGGATTCAAATCAAGCGCACTCGGAACACCCAACAAGTTCAACATTTTCTGCGTTGCCTGAATTGCCGAAACTGTCTGGTCAGAATCCAAACCTCTGGTTTTTACATCTTTACCATTTATTTCCCAGGTAATGATGGTTTCACAAAGTGCATCCGTTTTTCCTCCCGGCGGAATTCGAACGGTATAATCTGTTAGCATCGGCAAGGAAATTCCTTTTTTCGCATAGATCTTTTTCAACGCATTCATGAATGCATCATACTGACCGTCACCCTGCGCATTCTCTTCATAAATCTCGTCACCAAAAGTAATCTGTAAAGTAGCAGATGGTTTAAGATTTTTTGAATGTGTCAATACATAGTTCAGTATAACAACTTTCTCTTCAATCGCGCTGCTATCCAGTACGTCAGAAATGATATAGGGGAGATCTTCCGGTGTTACAACCTCTTTCCTGTCGCCAAGCTCAATGATTCGCTGGGTAACTTTTTTAAGGTCCGCATCAGATAATGTAATCCCGATATCTTTCAAGTTATTCTCAATATTCGCTTTTCCGGAAGTTTTACCCAAGGCATAGGAACGCAGTCTTCCGAAGCGTTCCGGCATCAGATTACTGAAATAGAGATTATTCTTTTTATCTCCATCTGCATGAATACCAGCGGTTTGCGTGAAAACACTTTCTCCGACAATCGGACGGTTAGAAGGAATTCTTATACCTGAAAATGTTTCAACGATCTTACTGATTTTGTATAAAGACCGCTCAACAACCGAAGTTTCAACCTCTGGCATAAAATCTTTTATCACCGCAATTGTGCTGGCCAAACAAGCATTTCCAGCCCTTTCGCCCATGCCATTTACCGTCAAATGAAGTCCATGTGCACCGGCCCGAATTGCTTCCATAACATTGGCGATGCTTAGGTCATAATCATTATGCGCATGAAATTCGAAATGATTATCAGGATAACGATCGACGATTGATTTTACAAATTCATAAGATTCAGTGGGCGTAAGGATGCCTAATGTATCGGGTAAAAGAATTCGTTTTACAGGCTGTTTTGTCAAAAAGTCTAACGCTGCAAAAACGTATTCACGGGAAGTACGCATGCCATTACTCCAATCTTCGAGATAAACATTACAGCTGATTCCTTTCGATTGCGCAAGTTCAATAACTTGTTCAATGTCTTCAAAATGCTGCTGCGGAGTCTTTTTTAATTGAAAGGTGAGGTGGTTTAATGAACCTTTGGTAAGCAGATTCATTACTTTTGCGCCGGAATTAAGCATCCAGTTGATCGATGCGTTACCATCTACAAAAGTCAAAACTTCGATTTTATCGATAAAACCGTTTTGATTTGCCCAGCTTGTAATTTTTTTAACCGCTTCAAATTCTCCTTCGGAAACTCTTGCCGAAGCGATTTCTATCCTGTCAACTTTTACTTCTTGCAACAAGAGCTGAGCAATTGTCAGCTTTTCAGATGCGGAAAACGACACTCCGGATGTTTGTTCTCCATCCCGGAGTGTCGTGTCCATTATTTCTATATAGCGTTTATTCATGTGGCAGTCGGCAGTCGGCTCTCGGCAGTCGGTTATCAGCATAAAGAAGCCAATTACCGATTACCGACCGCCGAAAGCCGTTTAATATAGTCTTTGTGCTTCAAATTCTTTGATATCGCTTTTCATAGCCTGCAGATAATCAATATCATCAAAGCCATTAATCATATTGTGTTTTTTGTAGCCATTGATATCGAATTTTTCGCTCTCGCCTGATGCCACGATTGTGATTGTTTGTTCAGGAAGATTTACTTCAAGCTCTGCATTTGGATCAGCTTCAATTGCCTGGAATATTTTGTCAAGGAATTCCTCACTTACCTGAACCGGTAAAATTCCTATATTCAGTGAGTTACCTTTGAAAATATCTGCAAAGAAACTTGAAACGACACAACGGAAACCGTAGTCATAGATCGCCCAGGCGGCATGTTCGCGGCTTGATCCGCTTCCGAAATTGCGTCCGCCAACAAGGATTTTACCTGAATAAATCGGGTTGTTCAACACGAAATCTTGTTTAGGAGTATCGTCGCCGTTGTAGCGCCAGTCTCTGAAAAGATTATCTCCAAAACCTTCACGTTTTGTAGCTTTTAGAAAACGCGCTGGAATAATCTGGTCAGTATCAACGTTTTCAATCGGCAAAGGAACTGCCGTACTTTTTAATATGGTGAATTTGTCGTAAGCCATTTTTAATTTTTTTAGGTTACACAGAGGGTCACTGAGTTTGAAAGAGGGACACAGAGATTTTGTTTTGTATCAAACCCAATCTCCGTGGTTCTCTTTTTGAACTCTTTGTTTTTCTGTGTCACGTTCAATTTATGAATCTTTTTATACCGTTTTTTAATACTGAAACATTGAAATTGATTAACAGGCCTGCGTTCATTTCGGAAAATCTCATATATGTGAGAATTTGAGCTGTATGAACGTTATTAAGAACTTCAACACTTTTCAATTCTACTACTACATGATTTTCAACTATGGAATCCATTCAGTAACCATATTCGATTTGAATTTCTTTATAGCGAACTGGTAATGCCTTTTGTCTTTCAAAATACAAACCTGAATTGCCTAACTCGTAAGCCAGACATTCTTCATAAGCAGATTCAAGTAACCCAGGACCCAATTCCTTATGAATTTCAATACAACACCCTATAATTTCTCCGGTAATTTCATTAATTTCCATTATTACTTTATGGTTATGATTCAACATCATAGACCACAAACCAAAAATTTAGTCACACAGGAAGTTATTGTAAACACTATGTCTTAAAAACTCCTGTGGTTCTCCTTTTACCTCTGAGAACCTCTGTGTAACCTTAGTAATCAGTTATAGTAAATCCCTAGGATCCGTAACAACTCCCGTAACAGCAGCAGCAGCAGCAACCAGCGGACTTGCCAAAAGTGTACGCGCTCCCGGACCCTGACGACCTTCGAAATTTCTGTTTGATGTACTCACAGCATATTTACCAGCCGGGATTTTATCATCGTTCATCGCAAGACATGCAGAGCAGCCTGGCTGACGAAGTTCGAAACCTGCTTCGGTCAGGATATCAAGAATTCCTTCTTCTTTGATCTGAGCTTCAACGATGTGAGAACCCGGAACAACCCATGCGGTCACGTTATCCGCTTTTTTACGTCCTTTTACGATCGATGCAAAAGCACGGAAATCTTCGATACGACCGTTTGTGCAGCTACCGATAAATACGTAGTCAATCTTTTTACCCAACATCGACTCATTTTCATGGAAGCCCATGTAATTCAATGATTTGTCATATGTCGCTTTTCCTCCTTCTGCCTGTTCTGCCGTTGGGATATTCAATGAAATTCCCTGACCCATTCCCGGATTTGTTCCGTAAGTGATCATTGGCTCAATATCCTCAGCGTTGAAAGTATATTCTTTATCAAAAACAGCATCTGCGTCTGTTTTCAAAGTTTTCCAATAGGCCAATGCTTTATCCCATTTCTCGCCTTTTGGAGCTTGCTCACGTCCTTCAATGTAGTCAAAAGTAGTCTGATCAGGAGCGATCATACCACCACGGGCACCCATTTCGATACTCATGTTACAAACCGTCATACGGCCTTCCATCGACATATTTTCAAAAACATCACCAGCGTATTCTACAAAATAACCCGTAGCACCAGCCGTTGTCAATTTTGAAATAATATATAACGTAACGTCTTTTGGCGTTACTGCCTTACCTAATTTTCCATTTACGTTTACACGCATTTTTTTAGGTTTTGGCTGCATAATACACTGAGAAGAAAGTACCATTTCAACCTCAGAAGTACCAATACCAAAAGCAATGGCGCCAAATGCACCGTGTGTAGATGTATGTGAATCACCGCAAACAATCGTCATACCCGGTAGCGTAATACCATTTTCAGGTCCTACTACGTGTACGATACCATTTCTTGCGTTACCCAGACCCCAGTGAGAAATACCGTACTTCGCTGAGTTTGTTTCCAAAGCTTTAAGCTGATTGGCAGAAAGCGGATCCTGAACAGGAAGGTGTTGATTGATTGTAGGTGTATTATGATCAGCCGTTGCGAAAGTGCGCTCAGGATAGATAACACCAATATTTCTGGTTTCAAGTCCCAAGAACGCAACCGGGCTGGTTACTTCATGGATAAAATGACGGTCGATAAAAAACACGTCCGGGCCATCTTCAATTTTACGAACAACGTGTGCATCCCACACTTTGTCAAAAAGGGTACTCGCTTGATTACTCATTCTCAATTTATGGTGAATATGTAACTATTATTAACTTTTACTGATTTATAGCTGAAAACTAGCTACTTAAACCGGAATAAGGCCGGTAAAATAATCAGGGAAACAAATTTCATCAGAATACTTTAAATAAGTATAACGGGAAACGTTCAAAAAATAGTGTTTTTGGTTTAAAAAGGTAGGTTGAGCGGAAATCTTTATTGATTTCTGGGAATTTTTTAAAAATAGATTGGGTGAGTACTATTTATTGTTAAGTATGTTTGTCAGGGTTTGTTGAAGTGGGCGTAAATGAATTTCAACGATTCTCCATACAATTTCGTAATCAATTCCCGCATAATCGTGGACTAAAATATGCCTGGATCTGATAATTCTCATCCATTCAATTTCAGGATAAAGTTCGCGGATATCCTTGGGAACTCTATTCGCTGCCTCGCCTAATACTTGCAAGTTTCTTATAACTGCATCTCTTGTCTTACGATCCGCTACAAAATCCTCAAAGTCAAAGCCTTCCGTATACATGTAAATGTGAGTTACAGAATCCAACATGTCTTCCAAAAGCAATCTTGGAATTCGTTCAGACATAAATCAGATCTTTTTCTATGTATAGAAGCATATCAGGTTTAATTCCTTTCTTGCTAACCAGATCAACTTTTTGATGCAGGATATTTTCCAATTCAATAGCAAGATCAACAAATTCAAAACCTACCGGACTTAAAAACTCGACCATAATATCGACATCACTCTTTTCCTCTGCCTCATTTCTGGCATAGGATCCGAACAGAGCCATTGATTTTAAAGGATACTTTTTAAAAAAGTGGCTCTTGTTTTTTTGAAGTGTTTGAAGAATAGGTTTTGTTTCCATACTGTGTGTCTTGAAAGTGCTAACTAAGTATAGGTAAGATAAAACTTATATTAATAAAAAATCCTGCCTGTTATCCCAGAAGAATTGCTTTTTCCTGCTCTTTTGTTGGGTGAATGATTAGTGTTTCCAAGTTGTGTGTGGTTATATTTTAAAGTAGATATACAAAGATAATAAATTGATTCAGAATAAAATTACGCTGAATTACCCATGCTTCTTAGGTGTTACTCCAAACTTTTCCTTATACATTTTTATAAAATGCGACACACTTTCATACCCAATTTCCGTACTGATTTCCGTTACGTTTTTCGTATTATTTCTTAACAGAAAGTCGGCGTAATCCAGCCGTTTATTTTTCAGCCAAAGCGCTGGTGAAGTTTTGAATTCTTCCTGAAAATCTCGTTTAAAAGCGGATAAACTTCTGCCTGATAATCTGGCGAGTTCATTTAGCGTAAGTGGTTTGAGATAATAACTATTCATTAAAAATGACAGATCCACTTTTTCTCCGATATACAAACTGTAAAGATTTGCTCTCAGTTGTTTCGATTTGTCCAGTTCCAGCAAGTGTAATAACAATTCCTGGAATTTAAGCCGAAGAAAATGATTCTTCAATTCTATTCTGGATTTGAAATAAGGAAAAACGGATTGAATAAATTTCTCGAAATTTTCATCCGCTTTTAATGGCAAAATCGGGTTTTCAAGTGTGGTGGTTGCTTCCTCAGGATTGAATAATTCGGGATGGAGATTGACAAACTCTTTCAACAACTTCTCATCAAAAAAGAAAACCAGACTTTTATAAGATTCATTAATCGATTCTGACATCAGGTAAAAACCGCGCTGAATAAAAAGAATATCCCCTTTTTCAACATAAACTTCCTGCGTCGGGCTACTGAATTTTTTTTCACCTTCTAACACCACAATAACTGCATGCTCCTCAAAAAAAACTTCGTAACGGGATGGATATACTTCATTGCGATAGGCAACAAAGGTCATATCCTGAATCTTTAAGGATTCAAATTCCTGGGAGCTTATGTGGGAGGGGACGCGTAGCAAGTGGTAATTAGTTTTTCTTTTCTTCTATAACAATGAGATCAATCCATTCCTTGGCAAGAGGAACATCATTTTGAAGTACTTCCCAAACCACTTCATAATCTACCTGGAAATATTCATGTATTAATACGTCTCTTAAACCCATCATACCACGCCAGTTGACTTCCCTATATTTGTAACGAATTTCGTCCGGGACTTTTTTTGAAGCTTCTCCAATAATTTCAAGACTTCTTAGATAAGCGCGATTAATCAAATCGTCTTCAATAAATTGTTGAAATGTAATAGTAGCAGAATGGGTTACGAGGAAAGTTAATTCTTTCTGAATGTGTTCCAAAAACTCAATCAACGAAGGAGACATACTGAATATCTTTTTTTGCTTCTCTTTGAACAAAGGAAGCCATTCCTTCCCAGGTTAATAAATCAACTTTTCTTTGAAGTGTTTCTTCCAATAAATCAACTAAATCCAGAAGGTTTTTATACTTTTTCATGCCTGATCTAAATTCAACTACTAAGTCTATATCGCTTGTTTCGTTCTGCTCGCCTCTTGCGAAGGAACCAAATAAGCCAAGCCGTTCAGCACCCAGTTTTTGAATAGCTGGTTTACGACTTTGGATCAACTCAATAATTTGTTGTTTATCAGGTAGCATAAATTGGAATGATTAATTAACTGATTTACAAATATAACAAATAATCGAGCCTTAGGATTAATTGCCATTTAAACCATAAACTGAAACAAATCCGGCTGATCATTCAGATATTCATATACCACCCGATTCTCATTCATCCGCTCGATCAAAGGCTCAAAATCCTCACGGTTTTTCAATTCAATTCCTACCAATGCCGGACCTTGCTCGCGGTTGGTTTTCTTCACATATTCAAATCGCGCGATATCGTCATTTGGCCCAAGGACATTCAGGAATTCACGAAATGCGCCGGAACGTTGTGGGAAACGGATGATGAAATAATGTTTTAAGCCTTCGTAAAGCAGGGAGCGCTCCTTAATTTCCTCAGTACGTGTAATGTCATTATTCCCGCCGCTGATCAATGCGACTACATTTTTTCCTTTGATCTCATCCTTTACCATGTCCAGCGCGGCCACGGTCAATGCACCAGCTGGTTCTGCTACAATTGCTTCTTCGTTATAAAGTTGAAGAATGGTGGAACAAACTTTTCCTTCCGGAATCAGTAAAACCTTATCTAAACTTTTGCTGCAAATGTCAAAAGTGATATCTCCGGCACGACGAACGGCTGCTCCATCAACAAATTTGTCGATGTGATCCAATGTAACAACATGTCCTTCTTCTATTGACTTCTGCATCGTTGGAGAACCAAGCGGCTCCACACCGATCAATTGTGTTTTTGGAGAAAGTTGTTTAAAAACGGTCGAGATGCCGGAAGCTAATCCACCGCCGCCAATCGCCATTAGCAAATAATCAACTCTGAAATTGGCATCTTTAAATATTTCCAACCCCACTGTTCCTTGTCCTTCAATTACTTGCAAATCATCAAACGGATGGACAAAAGTGGCGTTATTTTCTTTTTGGTATATAACCGAAGCATGATAAGCATCGTCGTAAGTATCACCAACCAAATGCACTTCAACCCACTCTTTACCAAATAAACGAACCTGTTTTACCTTTTGTGCCGGTGTAGTAGTTGGCATAAAGATGGCGCCTTTCACTTCCATCTTACGGCACGCATAAGCAACGCCCTGCGCATGATTCCCCGCACTGGCGCAGACCACACCACCTGCTAATGCTTCCGCACTCAGACTTGCCATTTTATTATAAGCGCCTCTGATTTTGTAGGATCGAACCGTTTGAAGGTCTTCTCTTTTTAAATAAATATTAGCTTCATACTGCTCCGATAAATGAGCGTTATAAAGCAATGGGGTATGATTTATAATTCCGCGAAGCCGTTCGGCAGCGAGAAAAATGTTGTCTAAGGTCGGAGTGGATGAAGATGAAGGCATGTCTGGAAAGAAAAAAGCCCTACGATTATTTTCGTAAAGGCTTAAATTTATTAAAACCTTACAGGTTTTAAGGCCTGTAAGGTAAAGAATATTATTATCCGCGCTCCGGACGAAGGCTACGTACCGTAGCACCTGCCTGCCAGATTTCTGATTCACGAAGTTCAGCCAATTCTTCTTCCAATTTCACACGGTAGTCAGGTTGTGAGTTACGCGTGATTGAAATAGTAGCTTGTTCTCCTGATTTTACTGAGTTGTAAAGTTGTTCGAAAACAGGTTTAGTAGCGTCACGGAAAGGTTTCCACCAATCCAAAGCGCCACGTTGTGCTGTTGTAGAGCAGTTTGCGTACATCCAGTCCATACCGTTTTCAGCCACAAGAGGCATCAATGACTGAGTCAATTCTTCAACTGTTTCATTGAAAGCTTCTGATGGCGTGTGTCCGTTTGAACGAAGCACTTCATACTGAGCAGCAAAAATTCCCTGAATAGCACCCATCAAAGTACCACGTTCGCCGGTAAGGTCAGACGTTACCTCACGGTAGAAATCAGTTTCGAACAAATATCCTGAACCAACACCGATACCCATTGCGATACATTTTTCACGTGCTTTACCAGTTGCATCCTGGAACACAGCGAAAGATGAATTCAAACCTTTTCCTTCTACGAACAAACGACGAAGAGAAGTTCCTGATCCTTTCGGCGCTACAAGATATACATCTACATCAGCAGGAGGAACGATTCCAGTCTGGTCTTTATAAGTTACACCGAAACCATGTGAGAAATACAATGATTTACCGGCAGTCAAATTAGCCTTAACAGTTGGCCATAATTCGATTTGAGCGGCGTCAGAAAGCAAATAGCAAATAATAGTGCCTTTTTGCAATGCTTCTTCAAGTTCGAAAAGTGTTTCGCCAGGAACCCATCCGTCAGCAATCGCTTTATCCCATGATTTTCCACCTTTACGTTGTCCAACAATTACGTTAAATCCGTTGTCACGCATGTTTAAGCTTTGACCAGGACCTTGAACACCGTATCCGATCACGGCAATGGTTTCAGTAGATAGTACTTCGCGAGCTTTTTCTAGTGGGAACTCTTCGCGGGTAACTACTTCTTCTTCGACCCCGCCGAAATTTAATTTTGCCATTGATTATTAATTGAATTATTGATTACTTAATTAAAGGACAATATTACTAAAAATGGATTTGATATTTCTTTATTAACATTTACCAGACAGGCAACTCCTACGGAGTTTGCCAAAGCTGGAATTATTTGGCTCTATAAACAGGTAGCCCTTCCAGGGCTTTTATTACCCAAAATTTGTTAATTTAATGCTTCGGAGAAGCGTCCTGTTTATAGCAATCGAGTGTGTTTTTCTAAAATTGGCTCTGTAAGAGCCTCCTGATCCAAAATAATTGATTGGGACTACATATAATATTCCCACTCCGCTTCCGGCAGGTAATCCACCAGCGTTTGAGGAGATTTGCTTACCGCAACACGTCCTGAGCGTACAAATTCAAGGATTTCGTGAGGTTTAATATAGTTGAAGAATTCGAAAATTTCTTCTTCTGTACCTGTTTTCTGAATGATCACATAAGTCAGGTGCCAGTATACCACCCAGGCTTTGTACGTTTTGTTAATCGTTTCAATATCAAGCGGTTTTGCTCCGATAGGTGTTGAAATCTTAAACATCGCGATTTCATTGTAAGCGATATCGTCGTTCAGGTAACCGAAAACGGCAAGCACCTCGATAATTTTACGGATCTGGCGAACAAGTTTTTCAACAGCTTCGCGGGATTCATGGCGAATGACGATCGTGAAGCGTGAAATACCCTTACGTTCCGTTTCCGAAACCGTCAGACTTTCAATGTTGATCCGGCGACGGGTGAAAATGGTTGTTATCTTGTTTAATATCCCAATCGTATTTTCCGTAAATACGCAAATGGTGTAAGTTGTCATGATTCTTTAATGTCTAGTGAAAAAATGCAAGTGATTCTGAAAATTCATTTACATTATTCCAGTCTGATATCCGCTACACAAGCTCCCGTTGGAACCATTGGGAATACGTTTTCTTCTTTTTCAACCAATACTTCCAGTAGATACGGTTTGTCGGAAGCAAGCATTTTGTCAAGTGAATCGTTCAAGTCTTCTCTTGCGCCGCAGGTATGTCCGTTGATACCAAAACCTTTTGCGATTGTAATAAAATCAGGGTTTTGCAGCTCCACAAATGAATAGCGTTTTTCGTGGAAAAGCTGTTGCCACTGGCGAACCATTCCAAGGAAATTATTATTCAAAATAATAATTTTAACAGGCAAACCGCTTTGTGCAATCGTTCCCAATTCCTGAATTGTCATCTGAAAACAACCGTCACCGATAATGGCAACAACCTCACGGTCAGGTGCTCCTACTTTCGCTCCGAAAGCTGCTGGCAGTGCATACCCCATTGTTCCCAAACCACCCGATGTAATGAACGAACTTGGTTTTTTAAACTGATAATAACGTGCTGTCATCATCTGATGCTGACCAACATCCGCTACAATTACCGCTTCGCCTTTTGTTTTATCGGAAAGTGAACGAATCACTTCCGCCATTTTTATTTTTTCCGTCGTTGGGGCAAGTTCCGGCTGCGTGATTTTTTCATCTTCAATCGCATCGAATTTCTTGAATTCTGCTCTCCACTCCTCGTGGTTATTTTCATTCACAAGCGGCAAAAGCATTTCCAAAGCGCGTTTGGCATCACCAACAACCGGTGCATCTGCTTTTTTGATTTTGTCAATTTCCGCAGGATCGATTTCAATGTGGATAACTTTCGCTTGTTTTGCGTAACGGCTCAAATCACCAGTAACACGGTCATCAAAACGCATACCGATTGCAATAATCAAGTCACAGGAATTGGTAAGCACGTTCGTTCCATAGTTTCCATGCATTCCTAACCAGCCCACATAATTCGGGTGATCAACAGAAATAGAGGAAAGTCCTAACAAAGTTGAAGCCGCAGGAACGTCTGTTTTTTCAATAAATTGTAACAATTCCTGTTCAGCACCAGCGATTTGAACACCATGTCCAAAGAATAAAAAAGGACGTTTTGATTCGTTGATAAGCTTTGCAGCTGCTTCAACCTGATCTTCTTTTGGCGACAAACGTGGACGATAGCTAAGCAATTTTTCACATTTTTTATGCACAAACGGTTTAGACATCAATTTTTGCTGTGCATCTTTTGTGATATCAATAAGTACCGGACCAGGACGGCCAGACTTAGCGATATAAAATGCTTTCGCGATAATTTCCGGAACCTCGTCAGGATTGGTAATCTGGTAGTTCCATTTTGTAATTGGAATGGTAACACCCATGATATCCGTTTCCTGAAAAGCGTCTGTTCCCAACAAATGAGATCCAACCTGACCAACGATACAAACCATCGGCGTTGAGTCAATGATTGCATCTGCGATCCCTGTTACCAGATTCGTAGCGCCTGGACCTGATGTTGCCAAACATATTCCAACCTCACCGGTAATGCGGGCAAATCCTTCGGCAGCGTGTGCGGCACCTTGTTCATGACGTACGAGAATATGATTAATTTGTTCCTGATAATCATAAATAGCATCGTAAACGGGCATAATTGCCCCACCCGGATATCCAAAAATCGTTTTGACGCCTTCGGCAATCAATGACTGGATCAGTGCATGAGAACCGTTGATCAGTTCTGGTGCTGCTACCGAAATTGGCTGCTCTGCGATTTCGGCTGTTTGTGTTTGGTTTTCATTAAATTCCATGACCTCTACTTATTTAGTCGGATGAATTTCAAGCTTTCTATATTGCAGGTTACGTTTGCGCAACCTTTTATTTTTTAACTACGCTTCGTCAGTAACACATCCCTCACTGGCAGATTTTACCGTGCGAATATATCTTCCTAACATTCCTTTTGTAAATTTTGGCTCTGGTTGTATCCATGCAGCTTTACGTTCCGCCATTTCCTCATCAGAAATATGGACAATCAGCTGACGTGTATTTGCATCAATTGTGATTCTGTCGCCATCTTTTACAAGCGCGATCGGACCACCGTCAAATGCTTCCGGAGTAATGTGTCCTACCACAAATCCGTGCGTTCCTCCTGAGAAACGACCATCTGTGATCAGTGCAATTTTATCGCCAAGTCCGGCTCCCATTACGGCAGATGTTGGTTTCAACATTTCTGACATACCTGGTCCGCCTTTTGGTCCGGCGTTACGGATTACAACCACGTGACCGGCTTTAATTTCTCCTTTGGAAAGCATGGTAATAATTTCCGTTTCATGCTCACAGATTTTTGCTTCGCCGTCGAAAGTCAAACCTTCTTTTCCTGTAATTTTTGCAACAGAACCTGTTGGTGCAAGGTTACCATACAAGATCTGGATATGTCCCGATGCTTTAATCGGAGTTTCCAGAGGGAAAATTATTTTCTGGGTTTCAAAATTAAGATCCGGTGCTTCGGCTAAATCTTCTGCCAACGTTTTTCCTGTTACAGTCAAACAATCACCGTGAATCATTCCTTTTGAATACAAATATTTCATTACCGCAGGAACACCACCAATAGCCAGGATGTCTTCCATGAAGTATTTGCCACTTGGTTTAAGATCAGCGATAAAAGGGACCTTGTTAGAAATTGCCTGAATATCATCCAATGTCAAAGGAAGATCTGCTGCGCGGGCAATCGCAAGAAAGTGCAATGCTGCGTTTGTAGAACCACCCAATGCCATAACCAAAGTCAAAGCATTTTCAAGCGATTTTTTTGTGATAATATCTCTTGGCGTAATATTCAGTTCAAGCAAATTTTTCATTGCCGCACCGATTTTTTTGCACTCTTCCTGTTTTCCTTCGTGTGTTGCAGGGTAAGAGCTGCTGAATGGCAAACTTAATCCCATCGCTTCAATCGAAGCAGCCATTGTATTAGCAGTATACATACCACCGCAAGCACCCTGACCAGGAATTGAATTTTGTATTACTCCTTTATAATCTTCGTCGGAAATATTGTTGGCGAATTTTTTACCAAGCGCTTCAAAAGCAGAAACGATATCCAGTTTTTGTCCTTTGTAATGTCCTGAACGGATAGTTCCGCCATAAACCATGATTGCAGGACGATCAAGACGAGCCATCGCCATAACAGCACCCGGCATGTTTTTATCACAACCTACCACAGCGATTACGCCATCATACCATTGAGCGGCTACAACCGTTTCGATAGAATCCGCGATGATATCACGACTTGGAAGTGAATAACGCATCCCATCATTTCCGTTTGTCATACCATCGGAAACTCCAATTGTGTTGAAGATCAGACCGACCATGTTGTTAGCCGTAATTCCTTGTTTTACGTAAACAGAAAGTCCGTTTAAGTGCATATTACAAGGGTTTCCTTCATAACCTGTACTGGCAATACCAATTTGTGGTTTTACCATGTCCTCTTCTTTTAATCCAATGCCATAAAGCATTGCCTGAGCTGCCGGATTAGTAACTTCCTGGGTTAGGGTTTTCGAAAATCTGTTTAGTTCTGTCGCCATGGTGAATTATTGTAAGATAAAAAACACCTCACTCAGCGGGTGAGTGAGGTGCGGATATATGCCGTTACATCTCACTCACGCCTGGGGCGTGACTACGATCAAGAGGAAGATGGAACGTGCCGTTAACATAAATCAATAGAAAACGAAAAATTTGTTTTTAGCGAAATTTCGCTGACTCTAACTTGGTGTTACAAATTAGAAGCCTATCTTTTTATTTTCCAAATTTTAGGGCAAATTTTTGCGGATATACTTAGATAAATCCCATATTATTTATTTGGTAAAGGTTCGTTCACAGAAAATAATTAATTTTGGATTTCAATCAATGCAACATTCCATGCTAACAACCGAATCTTCGTCTCTATATAATGATCTTGATCAGATGAGTGTCAATGAAATTTTGAACTCGATTAACCGGGAAGATCAGACTGTGCCTAATGCCGTTCAAAAGGTAATTCCTCAAATTGAAGCTTTGATCGAGGAGATTGTTCCGCGTATGAAAAAGGGCGGACGTTTATTTTATATTGGTGCCGGGACGAGCGGACGTTTGGGTGTTGTGGATGCTTCGGAATGTCCGCCAACTTTTGGCGTTCCATTTGATTTGGTTGTGGGTATTATTGCCGGCGGTGATATTGCGATCAGAAAAGCGGTAGAAAATGCAGAGGATAACTGGACGCAGGCGTGGATTGATCTGGCTCCTTATAATTTAACTGAAAACGATACTTTAATCGGACTTGCAGCTTCCGGTCGTACGCCTTATGTAATTGGTGGATTAAATGAAGCGAGAAAAGCAGGTTTATTGACAGGTTGTGTAGTTTGTAATAATGGATCTCCAATCGCGGAAGCTTGCCAATTTCCAATCGAAGTAGTTGTCGGACCGGAATTTTTGACGGGAAGTACAAGAATGAAATCGGGTACCGCACAAAAATTGGTACTGAATATGATTTCAACTTCGGTGATGATCCGTTTGGGAAAAGTAAAAGGAAATAAAATGGTGGATATGCAGATGACCAATGAAAAACTGGTCAATCGTGCGATCCATATGATTATAGATGAATTAGGTGTTTCTCCGGATGAAGCAGAATCATTGCTTGATCAGTATGGAAGTGTTCGTGGGGCGATTGAGGCGGTTAGGAAATAGTGTCAAAATGATGCCATAATCGAATAAAGAATATTATACGATTTGTTTGCATAAAATTGAAGATAACGACCAATATTCGTTTTTCTTAAAGAGGAAGAATGTAGATTTAATCTCATTTTCAGGCAGTTGTTCATAAGACAACGGTTTGAAAATGAGATTTTTTGTTTTTCACATATCTATCCTGTGTATGAAAATAATATCTCCAAAATACATTTTTGGCATTGCTTTTCTTTTTCTGTCTTTGGGAAGTTTGAAGACATTTTCTAATGAAAATCCCTCTCTTCATATCGCAGAGAAATTTGTTTCATTCTCTGCAAGATTGGAGAAAAGTGAATTGGTTCTTAACTGGAAAGTTAGTCCGGGGGATGTTAACAAAGGTTTTGAAATTCAAAAAAGCCTGGACGGAAAATTGTTTGAAAAGATTGGATATTTAAAGGAAAATGAGACCTCTAAAATGCAAACAGATTACTCTTTTGTTGATAAAGAGCTCCCCCTTTCCACACCATATATTATCGTATAAAATTATTAGATAATGATTCACTCGTAAATTATTCGAGAATAATATCAATAAGCGGAAAAGAGCTGGGAATTCTAACCATTTTTCCTAATCCCGGCGACGGCGTTTTTTCTTTGTCGATGGGTAATACAAAATCTTTTGAACTAAAAATTATGGATTCAAAAGGCCATCACATACCAATTCTGATCAAGAATATCAAAGACTCGAACGATGTTATTGTACATCCACAAAATGACTTACAATCTGGTTTTTATCAATTGAAAGTTATTTCTGGGGACCATATGAAGTTGGAAATGATGAAGGTTGTGGTTGAATAATCTTCCTTTTAAACTAAATTATCATGGAGGAGATATTGAAGACCGAAGTGCTGGAAAGAGAAAGAAGCAGATATCACATAGAATTATTGAAAGCATCGAATGGAAAAATTTTCATATCAATTAGCCAACATATATTTTCAAAACTACATGAAATTCAGCAGTCCACTATAAGGATGAAGCCAGCTGATTTGGAAGAAGTTATTAATATATTAAAAGGCTACCAGTCGGAAATTCAAAAGATTTATCCAAGAAAAAAAGCACTTACGAATGTCCGAAGAGAAGAGTTAATAGATAGATATCTGAATAAGTGTTTGGAAATCGAAATGTTGGCAGTACAGTTTGATTGCTCAGTCGGTGAAATCAAGCAACTTCTTTTTGAAAAAAATATAGTGATTACTTCCAGTGCAATTGATAACAACAAACCCGTAAAGAGATTTTGGAAAAGAAAAGGAAGAAGGTCAGGGTAACCAGAGAAACCTCTGCAATCCTGACCTTCTTTCATTAAATCTAAAAAACTTAAATATCCGAATAATCAGTAGGATACATGTAAAAGCTCGTATTTTTTGAAACGTTATTCTGATATTCCGGATTCACTTTCAATTTGTTCCATTCTGCATCGTCGCTGAACGATTTCCAATGCGCATCACGATCTGCTTTATTTTCAAAAGTTGTCATGTACATCAAGTTTGGCTGATGACTTCCCGCGATAACTTCACCATAAAAAACTGCGTTAAAATTCAATCTGACAAAAAGTGGAACTTCACCTCCATCGTTGAACATCTTCACTTTATTCTGGTAAATTTTTTCTGTGTGGCCTTCGTAACTGCGCATTTCATAAACACGTTCGCTTTTCGCAGCTTTTAAATTTGGTTTTGCATGAACCGGCATTGTTGTAAATGCCTGTAAAATTGTCGTCTCAATGCGAATGTAAGGAGGATTTTTATACGGCGCATCCAGATATTCTTTTCCCGCAGCCAGATATTTAGTATCCTTTTCCAATGTTTTTGGAAGTGCTACCAATTGATCAAGAGAAGCAATCGGCGTAAAAACATAAATTAATTTTCCGCTCATAGTATCTGTTGGAACAGGTTTGAAAACACCTACGTCTTTAATTCCTGCACGGTGCGCGGCAGGTATGTAGGCATCTTTCAGATAGTTTTCAACGATTGTCTCCTGCGTTTTATCTTTAAGGTGATATATTTTTATCTCATAATATTCTCTTTTCGGAGCACTTAATGCGCTAAGCGTTAAAGCCAGCATGAAAAAGCTAAAAAGAAAGCTTCGTTTTTGGGGATTGTTCATAAAATAAATAATTCTT
Organism: Dyadobacter subterraneus; assembly: GCF_015221875.1. Taxonomy (NCBI): domain Bacteria; kingdom Pseudomonadati; phylum Bacteroidota; class Cytophagia; order Cytophagales; family Spirosomataceae; genus Dyadobacter; species Dyadobacter subterraneus. Next base: position 664,816 of record NZ_JACYGY010000002.1, on the reverse strand, counting down.
TTGGATACGGGATAAGTTTTTAATCGAAAAGAGAGGATATTCAGATTTATACTGCTGCAAAAATGCAGACACTCGGGCATCTGCATTATTTGTAAAAATATATTTTTGCAACTTCTAGAATTTCGGGCAGGAAAGTTGGTGTTTGTTACTTCTCGATCTTTTTGGTTTAGGGGTGAGCGGTTCAAAAATATAGGATAGAGAAATCTCATGAGCACCGCCACTACCGGCTCCCAAAGTTGAAATTGTCAAATCGTAACTGTAACCAATCGAGAATTTATCCTGACGAAAACCGGCCAGAAATACCAATGATTCATGATTATTAATCGTTGGCTCATATTTCTTGAAAGGAATGCCTCGATACCACATACCCAATACCAGCGGTTCGATGGTCACATACATACCCACATCCAGCTGGTCGTACTTTCCTTGTTTCTTGTAAAGGATAGCCGGCGATATCGTTTTCTCCTTATCAATTTCATCTCCCAAATACGTATATCCTGCAAACGGAATCCTTAAACCTGCCTGCAAACTTGCTTTTACAGGAAGTCTTGCTTCGGTACCGCTGAATGCCTGATTTGGACGGTTGATATGGTGAGCTGATAAACCTGCCCAGTACCAGTCGGAATAAATCATCATACCGGTTGAGAAATCTGCATAATTTACGTGAGGACCACCCTGTGCAAAAGGATCAGAAGATGGCGTGCCTGTAAGTCCGCCATTATTATACTGATCGCCAAAAGTCAATCCGTAATAGTCCAGCGACCGGGAGGAAAAACCACCCTGAATACCAAGACGTACCGAAGTGACGTCGTTCAATGCAATCTGGTATGCATATTGTAAAGCTATATCTGTTGCTTTAAGATTTCCCAAACCCTGGCTGTCGGTTGTTACCTGAATTCCAACTCCACTGTTATAATTCGGAAGAAATACATCAGCGCCAAAAGATGCAGTCACAAAATTGGCAGAAAGTGCCGGCCATTGGTTTCGGTAGTTGGCGGTTAATCTTGGCGCTAATGCACCACCTGCCAAAGCCGGGTTGAGGTATAATGGATTAGCATAAAATTGAGAAAATTGCGGGTCCTGACTCCAACCTTCGAGGCTGAGCAGTGTCATAAAAATAATAGGGAGTATACGCTTTATCATACAATATTAGACTTTGTCCGCTATTTACGGCGAATTGTGTATAGAGACATAAAAAATTACAAATTTTAATTCACAAATTGTCGCCACATTGCGTATTAATATTCAAATTAGCATGGTTTTTAAGACATTACCACACAAAATTTTAACATATTATTTTCGTTAGAATGATCGGGTAACAAGAATATTAAAGTGGCAGGTAGGGATGATTGATTTAGTAACGAAACATGAGGCGATTTTATAATACACATCGGAAAATATTTTATTCTTTTTTCTTTTTGTTTTTTCTGGCAACAGGATTTGCAAAAGGAGAAACCTTTACCGTGACCGAAAAGTGCGTGCCAAGTCCGGCGTGTGCAGAAGACGGGACTGTCTTTAACGAGGATAATAATAGTAAGGCGACTGCATGGGCGTGGGATTTCGGTGATAGGGGAAAAGATGATGTAAGAAATCCCCTGCATGCCTATAAAACAGCCGGATCTTTCACTGTGACTTTGACCAGAACTTTCGCTGACGGAAGTAAAACAACTGAAACGCAATTAATTACAATTGGGGATGTTCCGCCTCCATTTCAAAAATGGAAAGCAGATACTACAATTTGTCCAGGACAAAGTATCGATTTAAACCCATATCCTACCAATGCACCTGCTGGCGCAAAATATATCTGGTATCCAAAAGGTGATACTACGCAGATTTTAAAGGTTGATAGCTCCGGCTGTTATTCCGTTCAGGTGATTATGCCAAACGGATGTAAACTTCAGGATAAAGTCAATGTCAAGATCTGTATGGAACCTACTAACTCAGAAGGTGCAAAATGGTATTTTGGAGCAAATGCAGGGCTTGATTTTAACAATTCTCCACCATCACCATTAACGGACGGTCAGGTAAATACAGCAGAAGGTGTTTCGTCCATTGCAAATTCAAAAGGTGAATTGCTGTTTTATTCTGATGGTATTACCATCTATAATAAGGATCATAAGAAAATGGATTGCTTTGCGATCACAAATTGTGAGCCGCTTTTGGGAAGTCATACTTCCACTGAGTCAGTACTGATTGTTCCTCAACCTACATGCCGGGGTTGTGAATATTTGTATAACGTATTTACAACAACAGATATTCAAGGTACGAAATACCTCACGGTAAGCGTCGTCGATATGCGCCGGAATAATGGTAAAGGTGCAATTATTGAACAAAATACAACCTTACAGCAACCTACAACTGAAAGACTTGCTGCGGTTGAAAACAAAAAGGATACTACTTACTGGGTTGTTTCCCACGATTACGGAACCAATAAATTCCGCATTTTTCACGCTACAACAGGCGGTTTGACGGAAACCAGTGCTCCTGAATTGGGGATGGCGCATGATTCCTTGAACGAAGCAGAAGGTTATATGAAATTTTCTGCGGCAGATAGTACCACCGGTGAAAGAAGACTGGCTGTTGTAATTCCGGGTCCGCCAACGAACTATGTTGAATTATTTAAATTCAATGATACCACAGGTGTTCTGACTTATGATAAATTAATAAATCTCGGGCCCGCCCCGCCCACGGCGTATGGGATAGAATTTTCGTCCAGCGGTGAAAAAATGTATGTCACATTCCAGGGAGATGGGAAAACGAAATCTTACCTGAAACAATACGATCTCACATTCAGTGATAGTACGCTGGTGGAATCTGCGCTGGTCATTGATAGTTCTGCCACGCAGAAGTATGGAGCTTTACAAATGGCCTCGGACGGGAAAATATATATGGCCGTTGACGGGAGTGATTATCTTGGTGTAATCGGAAAACCGGAAAGAAATTCGGTAAGTACCATTGAATATAAACTTGAAGGTGTAAATCTGGGAGGTAAAAAAAGTGGTTTAGGATTGCCGAATATGGTGCAGGATTTTTCTCAGGAATCATCGGGACCAGGATTTACGGCTGACGGTTTCTGTACAAATGAACCAACAACCTTTGAAGCCGGACCAATTTGTGATCCTAAAAAAGATACATATAGCTGGATATTTGGTGATGGTTCAGCCTCACCGCCGTCGAAAGAACAGAAAGTTACACATACTTACACGCAGCCAGGTAGCTATCTTGTGACACTTTCACAAACAAACGAGTGTACCACAATGGTTACCAAGGATACTGTTGTGATTTATGAGACGCCGCCTGCTATGAATTTGCGCGCGAACATCGATACTTGTGGACAATATATTCAACTTGACATGGGTATTACGGCTCAAATCTACGAGTGGTATAATAAAGGAAGAATTGTTGGTCGTTCAAAAACATTAAAAGTTACCGCTACCGGCAGATATATTGCCGTTGCTTATAATGGCCCACAAAGAGATTGTTTCACAGCTGATACAACCGAGGTCACACTTCGAAAGCCACCGGCGTTTGATCTCGGCGCGGATACGACGATGTGCCGCGACAGTTCTATTTTAATAACAGCTCCGGGACTTACCTGGCGTGAATTTTTGTGGAACACAGGTGAAACAACGCGTAGCATTACAGTGCGTCAGCCGGGGACTTATTTTGTACAGGTGAAAAATGGTAATGACTGTTATAATGCTGATACAATTCAGGTGGGAGAACTGCCTTCGCCAATTTTAGGTCTTGCTCCTGAATATTATATCTGCATACCTGATGGGGGATCTACGGTTCTGGATGCCAAAGGTGTCGGGGTAATTCATTATGAATGGCCGGCTACCGGTGATACTACACAAACGATAACGGTAACTCAAAAAGGTGTTTATACAGTTTTGGGAACAAATAAGGAAGGTTGTGTAGCCCAAAAGTCTACAACTGTTTTTGATCAATGTGAACCCCGGTTCTTTATTCCGGATGCTTTCACACCTGATGGTAACGGTAAAAATGAGACACTGGAAGTTTTTGGAGCGTATTATACCAATTATTCAATCCGGATTTATAACCGTTGGGGAGAAGTAATTTATGCGACAAATTCGATAGAAAGCCGTTGGGATGGAACGTATAAAGGCATGAAAGTACAGCCCGGAGTTTACCCATATATCGTGTCTTACGAAGCTCAATATTTCCCGGAAAGAAACCCGGTTATAATTCGGGGCTCTGTGATGGTGATCCGTTAAACGTTCGGTTTTGCCAATAAAAACGGTTATTTTTGATTGAATAAATGCGTGCGTTTTTATTTAAAACGCTATTAATATTGTCAAAAAGCTTATGCGCCAGGATTATCTGTCCGGAGATAAAGAAAATCTTTCTAATACTGAAAAAGATGTAGAGCGGGCATTACGTCCGCTTTCGTTTGATGATTTTACAGGACAGGAAAAAATTCTTGAAAATCTTAAAATATATGTTCAGGCTGCGAGACAGCGCGGTGATGCCATGGATCATGTGTTGTTACACGGACCTCCGGGTCTTGGAAAAACCACCTTGTCACACATCATCGCGAATGAGCTTGCTGCGGGAATCAAAATAACTTCCGGACCTGTGCTTGACAAGCCAAGCGATCTGGCTGGTTTGTTAACTAATTTGCAGGAACACGATGTTCTTTTTATTGACGAAATCCATCGTCTGAATCCCATTGTGGAGGAATATCTTTATTCTGCAATGGAGGATTATAAAATCGATATCATGCTGGACAGCGGACCAAACGCTCGGAGTATCCAAATCGGCTTGAATCCATTTACACTTATCGGCGCTACAACACGCGCAGGAATGCTGACGTCACCCTTACGAGCCCGTTTTGGTATCAATGCGCGTCTGGAATATTATGATGCCCAACTGCTAAAATCGATCTTAAAACGGTCGGCGGAAATTTTAGGAACACCACTGGAAGATGACGCCGCATTTGAGATTGCCCGGCGCAGCCGCGGTACCCCGCGTATTGCCAATAACCTTCTCAGGCGTACCCGCGATTTTGCACAGGTAAAAGGAAATGGCAGAATCACCGTAGCGATCGCTGAAATGGCGCTTCTGGCACTTGATGTGGATCAGAACGGATTGGACGAAATGGATAATAGGATTCTAAGTACTATTATTGAAAAATTCAAAGGCGGCCCGGTTGGTCTTTCTACAATTGCTACGGCTTGCGGTGAAGAAGCGGAAACAATTGAGGAGGTTTATGAGCCATTTCTGATACAGGAGGGGTATATGAAAAGAACTTCAAGAGGCAGAGAAGTTACCGAAAAAGCATATCGTCATCTGGGTATTTTGCCCAGACACCGTTCAGGCGAACTGTTTTAAATTATAATTTCCCGGAAAGCTGATATTTAGCTATTTACATCTATGTTAAGATAGTGTCAACAAGACAATAATTGAGTTAATGGCATTGTATTTTCTTTAAAAATTGCGTACTTTTGCGTGAAATTTTGTGTCACTGCTGGTATGATAGAAAGTATTGTTGCTGTAAAGTTGGTTGTGCGGGTGCCTTGTGCGATAATTGAACATGATGGAAAAGTCTTGGCAGGACAGCGTAGCGCGGCACTTTCGTTTCCGCTTCAATGGGAATTTCCCGGAGGAAAACAAGAGGAAAACGAAACTGACGAAGAAACCCTCTTTCGCGAAATTCGTGAAGAGCTTGATGTTGATATTGAAATAATTCAAAAATTGCCGGTTACCACAAAAGACCAGGGCTGGAGAGAAATTATCCTTGTACCTTTCGTTTGTAAACTTAGTACTTTTGCAATGACACTATCCGAGCATGAGCAAATCATGTGGCTTGACCCACAAGATTTGCTGTCGTTAAATTGGACGGTTGGTGATCTTGATATAATTAAAAGCTACTATACTTACCTAGCGGGAAAATAATAATCTCTTTCCTTTTACGGTTTCGTCAAAATTTCCGTTTTCATAAGCCAAATGACCAGACACGAATGTGTGCGTTATTTGAGACTGAAAATTGGTCCCTTCAAATGGCGACCAGGCGCATTTTGAATAAAGATTTGACTTTTCTACCATAGTCTTTCCGTCAAGATCCACAAGAACCAGATCAGCCCAGTAACCTTCACGAATATATCCTCTGTCCGCAATTTGAAAACAGTCGGCTACGGCATGGCTCATTTTTTCAGCGACTCTTTCCAACGGAATTTTTCCCTTTTTTACGAATTCCAGCATCACATTTAATGTATGCTGAATCAGGGGCAAACCCGAAGGTGCCTGCCAGTAAGGAAGTGCTTTTTCTTCAATGGTATGCGGTGCATGATCAGTCGCAATGACATCAATCCTGTTATCCAAAACGGCCTGTAAAATCGCTTCTTTGTGATGTGGCGCCTTAATAGCCGGATTGCATTTTATTTTATTTCCAAGCGTATGATAATCTTCCGCATCAAACCATAAATGATGCACACAGGCTTCCGAGGTAACCAGTTTTGGAGATCCGTCAGCCAAAAGTATTTTGCCATTTTTACGCTCTCCTACTTCAAAAAGCGAAACTTCATTACCCGTTGAAATATGAAGAATATGTAATCTTGTTTTATGTTTATGCGCCAATCCGCTCGCAAAAGTGGATGAAATCAGACACGCTTCTTCATTTCTGACCAGTGCATGAATGTCGTAAGGAACATTATCTCCATATTTTTCTTTGAAGAACTCCATACGCTGGCGAACCGTTGCTTCATCTTCACAATGTGTCGCGATTAACATGGGCACATTAGCAAATAGCTTTTCCAGAACATCCGGCGCGTCTACGAGCATATTTCCGGTAGAAGAGCCCATAAAAATCTTGATTCCGCAAACCTGCGTGGGATCCGTACGCATTACCTCGTCATAGTTGGTATTGGAACCACCCATAAAAAAGGAATAATTAGCCAGAGAACTTTTTTCTGCAATGTCATACTTATCCTGCAACAAATGCTGAGTAAGCGCATTTGGAACTGTGTTTGGCATTTCCATAAATGACGTTACGCCACCCGCAACTCCGGCACGCGCTTCGGAATGAATATCAGCTTTATAGGTTAAGCCCGGTTCTCTGAAATGCACCTGATCATCAATAACACCAGGAAGCAAATAAGTCCCTTTGGCGTCGATAACGCGGTCAGCAGGAAGATTTTGCAAATCTTTTGCAATGCGTTGGATGTGACCATCAACAATATATACGTCAGATTCCTGGATTGTATTTTCATTCACAATCCGGGCATTCAGAATAAGAGTTTTCATTTCTTGACTAAATAAATAATTGAAACACTGAAATCGCTGCTATTTCTTGAAAAGGTAAAGTTAAGAATGTCTGCGTTGCGAGCTATATAATTCAATCATTCTAAATTATTCTTTCATTCAAAATTCCCTATGAAATCTCTCTGGTTTGATTTCGTTGACCTGATTTTTCCCAGATGCTGCGAAGCTTGTGACAAAGGATTGGTTGGTAATGAAGAAATTATTTGTACTTCATGCCGAATTGCTTTGCCAAGAATTGAACAGGATAGTGTTTTTAGCGATACGGTGAGGCAAAAATTTGTCAATGTACACGAAGTAGCCAGCACGCATTCCTTTCTGTTATTTACCAAAAAAGGTAAAGTGCAAAAATTGCTGCATGCGCTGAAATATCGTGGAAAATCCGAAGTTGGGATTTTACTTGGTTTTATGTTCGGACAGGAAATGATGGCAAATGGAAATTTACCAGAGGCGGATCTGATTGTCACAGTTCCTTTACACAAGAAAAAAATGAAAATCCGGGGTTATAACCAGAGTGATAAACTGGCCGAAGGGTTTTCAAATGCTACGAATATTCCATGGTCCGGGAAAGTTTTGGAGAGAACAAAATTTACGGAAACGCAAACTGGAAAAACTAGAAATGAACGCTGGGAAAATGTGAAAGGCGTGTTTAAGGTCAGTGAAAATGTGGAAGGAAAAACTTTAATTATTATTGACGATATTTTAACAACCGGTGCAACTCTGGAAGCTTGTATAGAAGTTTTGAAAAATGAAGGATATGAAAAATTCTATATTTTAACCATCGCTTCTGCTCAGCATTAATGATGATTAGCACAAAAAAATGAGAGGATCAGGTTTTAAACCTGATCCTCTCATTTTTACTTTTATAAATTTATTCTAAAAGAATCTTATTTACGGCTACCAGTAGCGATCATGGCGCAACGGAAGCCCACTGATGCAGTAGCAGAATCCTGATCCATGTAACGACGTGTTCCTGGTGATAACCAATAAGCTACGTCAGACCATGAACCGCCTTTGTAAACACGAAGGTTATCGTTGATCAAAGAGTTACTGTTTTTGTTATCGTAGTTTTTCGCATCATCCTGATATCCATCGCGACGGAATGCATTCAAATCATTCATGTCATTGTTGGAAAGCGGACGATAAACGTCATAAACCCACTCGCTAACGTTTCCAGCCATATCATAAAGACCGTTGTCATTAGGAGGATATGAACGAATTTCCTGAGTAATGATCGCACCGTCATTTGATTTTCCTGCGATACCTGCATAATCCCCAGGTCCGCGTTTGAAGTTGGCAAGCATAGTTCCTTGTTTACGGCCTCGAGGCTGACGCATCGTAGAACCATCCCAAGGGTAAATACGCTGGTTAGATTGATTTTCGTCAGCATACTGCGTACCGATCATCGCAATGGCAGCATATTCAAATTCTGCTTCGGTTGGAAGACGGTAAGGAGGCATTACGTAACCGCTCTCAATTCTAAGTTGGGTAGGTTCCGCAGATGCAACCGCTTCTGCTTCCGCAGCGTTGGCAGCTTTTTTCTTCTTGCCAATAGCAAATCCTTTTTTCTTCTGACCTGCTTTGTTACCAATTGCAGTATTGCTTTTACTTACAGCAGCAGTTCTCCATGCGCAATAGTCATTAGCCTGTACCCACGATACACCTACAACAGGGTACAAACGGAAACCAGGGTGACGAAGATACATGGTTACATATGAATCATTGAACGACAATTCATTATACCAAACAGCTGTGTCGGGTAAGGCTTTGCTGTAAAATTCTTCCGAAGAATCTTTTTGCACAGCATTTAAATATTCAAGATAGTGAACGTTGGCAACTTCAGTCTGGTCCATGTAGAACGATTGGATACTTACCGTACGTTTTGGGTTATCACGTCTGTTCATGACATCTTCTTCCAAAGATCCCATGGTAAAACGTCCTCCTTCGATATAAACCAAGTCAG